>DPPH01000044.1 GCA_003539375.1 Clostridiales bacterium | reverse complement strand
CTTACTGTAGCATATGTTGATGACAGAAGTTTTAAAGTCTCCATCATCCCCCATACCGGCGAGGCTACCACCCTACTGGATAAAAAAATCGGAGATGAAGTAAATCTTGAATGTGATATGGTGGGAAAATATATAGAAAAATTTATGAAATTTGAAGAAGATAAACCTGAGGAATCAAATTCAAATCTTAACGAAGACTTCCTCAGACAAAATGGATTTATGTAGGAGGAAATCAAATGAGAAAATTTAACACAGTTGAAGAAGGTATCGAAGATATAAAAAATGGAAAAATGATAGTCGTAGTAGATGATGAAGATAGGGAAAATGAGGGTGACCTCCTTATGGCTGCTGAAAAAGCAACGCCGGAAGCTATAAACTTCATGGCAATGCACGGTAGGGGACTAATATGTGCTCCTATGACCAAAAAAAGGCTTTACAATCTGGATATCTTACCTATGGTAAGAGACAACACCGACCCAAAAGAAACAGCCTTCACCGTATCTGTTGATTGGGTTGATGTTACTACAGGGATTTCTGCAAAAGAAAGATCCGAAACAGTTTTGAAACTTGTAGATGAAAAAGCATCACCAAAAGATTTTACCAGACCAGGACATATTTTCCCTCTTGGAGCAAAAGATGGTGGAGTTTTAAAAAGAGCAGGCCATACTGAAGCAGCAGTAGATTTAGCTAGATTAGCAGGACTAAAACCAGCTGGGGTAATCTGTGAAATCATGAATGACGACGGAACAATGGCAAGAGTTCCAGAACTAATGGAGTACGTTGAAAAACATGATTTAAAAATAATCACTATAGCAGATTTAATATCCTACAGAAGACAAAAAGACAAGCTTATTGAAAGGGTAGCTACCGCTGATATGCCTACTAAAAACGGAGACTTCGATATAGTAGGTTACATAAATAAACTAAACGGCGAACACCATGTAGCCTTAGTTAAAGGAAAGGTAGACGATGGAGAACCTGTATTAGTAAGGGTTCACTCTGAATGCCTTACAGGAGATGCTTTTGGATCCTTAAGATGCGACTGCGGTGAGCAGTTTGATGAAGCTGCAAAAAAAATCCAAGAAGAAGGAAGAGGAATACTCCTCTACATGAGACAGGAAGGAAGAGGAATAGGCCTTATAAATAAAATAAAAGCATATCAGCTACAAGACCAGGGAATGGATACGGTAGAAGCCAACATAGCTCTAGGATTTCCTGAAGACATGAGAGACTACGGCATAGGTGCTCAAATTCTTGAAGATTTAGGAGTAAAAAAAGTCAAGCTTATGACCAACAACCCTAAAAAGCTATCAGGAATATCCGGATACGGTATAGAAATTGTTGAAAGAGTGCCAATACAAATGAATCACAACGAAAAAAATAAGTATTACTTAGAAACAAAAAAAGAAAAAATGGGTCACTTACTAAAATAAAGGAGAAAATTTAAATGAAAGTATATGAAGGTCAGCTTAAAGCCGACGGTAAAAAATTTGGAATTATAGTTGGAAGGTTTAATGAATTTATAGGGGGAAAACTCCTATCAGGAGCTTTAGATGCTCTTAAAAGACACGGTGGAAGTGAAGAAAACATCGAGATTTCTTGGGTTCCGGGAGCATTCGAAATGCCTTTAGCTGCTCAAAAAATGGCTAAGTCTAAAAAATACGATGCGGTAATCTGCCTAGGTGCTGTAATCAGAGGAGCTACTCCTCACTTCGATTATGTATCCAACGAAGTTACAAAAGGTATCGCTAGCGTTTCCCTAAGCCAAGAACTTCCTATCATTTTCGGAGTTCTTACTACGGATACAATAGAACAAGCTATCGAAAGAGCCGGTACGAAAGCAGGAAATAAAGGTTATGATGCTGCTGTATCAGCTATTGAAATGGTTAACCTGCTAGAACAACTTTAATAAATACAAATCACAAAAACCCTAGAAAACCCAACTCTGAATTTTAAGAGTTGGGTTTTCTATCCTTCAAAATCTGCACTTCTATTTGGACAATTTTCTTTGGGACAAAGCCTACAATTGTTATAATCATTCAAATCTTCAAATACTATTCCATATACTGATATAATTGGGCTTATTAAATTATCATTTAGTGTTTTTACACCTATTCTTTTTTCATCTCCCTTAAATAATTGAAGTAGCTTATCTCTTTCACTTAATTTCCAATCCTTAAGAGTTCCTGGACTCATTGAACTTGCTGAATTTATATCGTAGTTATTTTTTATATTTTTAATGAGCATATCTTTCATAATATAACAAATTTCTTGTAAGATAATATTTGAAATATACTGTTCGCTTACTACTTCAATGTTTTGATACCATTCTTCTAACTCACTTCCAATAGTTGCAATATACGGGAAAAATTTTTTGGTGTTTTTTAAATTTTCTCTTAGTATTCTACTATTTAATATGATATTTTTTGTTTTTATATAGTTTTCACCAATATCATCTATCACAATAGGGATATATATTCCCTTTGGATTTGCAATCTTTTTTATATCATTAAAAAGCTTTATTAGATCTTTATCGATAGGGTCATTCTTATTAATTTTTATTTTTCTTCTAATTTTATTTAAATCTAGTTCTATTTCAGCATTATTAATGATTATAGATTTCATTATAAATTCCTTTTTTCTATTCGAATTCCAGACCCATTTTTGTTAATTCTTCTTTCACTTCATTATATATTTTAACATATGAATCCTTAGGTTTCACCATTTCTACATCATAAAGTTCATCAAAACTATATCCTTCAGGACCTTTTCCTATTTTATCTTCGTATTTTTCAAATAATTTATTAACAATTTTATTTGATTGATCTAAATCTAATTTGACTGCTGCTCTACTCACTTCTGCCATCCATCTTGATTCAAGACCAGTACCATGATTATCTTTTGTAGGTTTATGAATTCTAACTCCAAATAAGTTATAACCTGATACAGCTTGTACAATAGTAGAAGCTGCTATTTCATAAAGCATCATTTTGGTTCCTGGACCAGCTGTAGTAGTAATGGTTCCCTGTAAAATAGCTTTGCTATTTTGAACTATAGCCTGTCCTGCAGTAGATAAAATCCATAAGGACATTCTATCCGTAGCTCCCGCATTGTAGTAAGGAGTTACCTGGAGATCTAAATAAGTAGCTCCCAAATGAGCTTGTCCAACAACTACCCCGTGAAACAATCCTCCAACTGCTGCTACTGCTGAACCTTCTGCCCCTCCAGCAAATGCTCCTATTACCGGTGCCCACCATACCTGTCTAAAGCACCCGTACTGAATAGTATGCATGATTTTATTTAAAGAATCATAATCGGTTTTTAATTCTGAAGTAGTATGGGCACAAATTCCATCTGATTTTCTTATACCTTCCTCATTACAACATGCTACATCAGCTATACCTGATCCGCTACCACCTAAAATATGCATGCCTTCCCTTCCTACTTTTCTTACAGCTTCTCGTATTTTTGCCGTTGCTGCTTTTGCAGAATATATTTCCAAAGGAGTACCAAAAGTAACGTCTCTCTTCTCTATAATATGAGGTGGATCAAAGTAAAAAGAATCTACTAATGTCTCCTGGGCTATACTTTGATATAAAGAACCCATCATATCCTCAGTTGCTTTACCTCCTATTACTCCACCCTGTACACTCGGTAAGGTCTTATCTCCAACATTTCTGTGTCTCATTACTCTTGTATCTTTACCCCTACCAATTACTAATTTTTCAGGAAGTTGGTTGAGAAGATAGTCTAATTCATCTTCACTTACTTTTATGACCCTTTTTGTTTCCATTGTGTATGTACCCATGTTTAAGTAAAACTCTCTACCTGCATTAAAAAGCCTGTCAGCCATATCTTTGTCCATGTTTACAACATTTTCTTTATCAAATTTAATGTTATATTTTTCAATAAGTCTTGAAGTTTCAGAGTATACCTTCATGTCAAAATCTCTAGCTTCCATCTTTTCGCCTGTATTTATTGCTCTATCCATTATTTCCAAAAAATTTATATGCATTTTATACCTCCTTTGATTCTAAGATTTTTCTGCAAAGCTCTACTCCATCAGATGCTTCTAAAGCGTATCCATCTGCTCCAATTTCTTCAGCAAATTCTCTTTGTACTGCTCCTCCACCTACTATAACCTTGTATTTATTTCTTACATTGAGCCTTTTTAAATCTTGTACTAATTCCTTCAACTGAGCTAAACTTGTAGTCATAAGACAGGATATAGCGATAATATCAGCACCTACATCTTCAGCCCTATCTATAAAATCATCTATGCTTTTATCTATACCTAGATCAATCACCTCATAACCTGATGCTGTTAATAAGGTAGAAAAAATATTTTTGCCTACATCATGAATATCTCCACGAGTTGTTCCAATTACTACTTTTCCCTTTATGAGTTCTTTTCTACTATCACTATCTAAATTTTCTAGTAAAACATCAATTCCACTCTGTACTGCCTCCGAAGCATAAATTAGTTGAGGCAAGAAATATTCCAAAGTTTTGAACTTGCCGATTACATAATCTATCCCTATAATAAGACCATCTCGAATTATTTTTTTTGGTTCTACTTCTTTTTCTACTAAGACCCTCACCAACTTAGCCGTTTTTTCCTTGTCAAATGCCTTAACAGCTTCTGATATATCAAAAAGGGTTTTCTCTATATTTTCCACATTATCCCTCCGTTCTTTACATTATGCAAATAACCGAAGATTCTCCTAAAAAGCAAAAGAGAATCGCCGGCTATTAAATTATATTATTTAATTAAGCTCCTACTGTTTCTTTTTTCTTGGAAAATAGTTCTTCATTTATGGAATCGTGATACTTATATACGATTTCTTCAGGCGGTGCTGGTGTAGCTAAAGATACTATTACTAAAAGTCCAACATTAGCTATCATACTCCAAAGTAATGCTGTAATACCAAGTGGACTTGGCCATACTAAAGAAGTAAGCAACAATGTTAAAAATCCACCTAGTGTACCTGTAATGGCTCCTTGTTTATTAGCTCTTCTCCAGAACAATCCTGCCATAAGTGGCGGTAACAGTTGAGCATATCCAGGTGTAGCAAACTGAGTCGCTATGCTAAATACATTTGGCCAAAACAATCCAAATAACGTTGAAATTATTACAAAAGCAAGTATCGCAACTCTTCCTGTTGTTACTATGTTTTTATTTGAAGCATCTTTATTAATATATCTTTTATATAAATCTCCTGTGAACATAGAACTACATGCAAGCAACTGGGAACTCGCCGTTGACATAGAAGCGGCAAAAGCTGCTAAAAATACTCCAGCCCCAAATATATGTCCGAATGGTATCTGATTCAATGCAAGTTGAATACTTGTTTGAGCTTCCATTGGAGTTAAGTTTCCTCCAAACATGTAAGGAATTATCAATATACCAATTATAAGTAATGGTACCATGCATAGAACTTCATAAATTGGAAATGCTACTGCCAATGTTTTGTAGGTTTCTTTCTTCTTCGCAATAAAGAATCTTATGAAAATATGAGGCCATACCACAAAGGAACCAATAGTAATAGTTAAGTGCAAGAATAAAAGAGGTGAATATTTACCATTAGGACCCGGTGCACTATTTAATCCCGGTCTTACTTCCATTGATTTTTTCATAACGTCAGTTAAAGGTTCCGGCATTGAAACCATTAAGGCTATAAGTGAAATGAAAACTATTACTGTAAATACAACTCCTTGTACTGAATCCGTCCAAGCAACAGATCTCATGCCACCAATAGATACGAAAACCAACAACACTAAGGCTAAAACTACTGTGCCAACTGCAACTGGCACACCAGCTGCTCCTTTAAGTCCTGATCCTAATCCAGCTAGTTGAATTCCAATATAAGGCATAGTAAAGAAAATTAAACCAACTGATGTAATAACTCTAAAGAAATTTGATTGAAATCTTTCTCCGAAAAAATCTCCAGGAGTTGACATTCCATAAAGTTTACCCATTGTCCATAGTCTATAACCTACAAACACTTGAAGACAAGCACCCCAGAATATACCCTGAGCTATGCCTAATGCTCCTATACCATTTATATAGGCTTCTCCTACTACTCCATAAAAAGCTAAAGTACTCCAAATAGAAAATACAAGTGTCATAACTGTGGCAAAGGTACCCATGCTTCTTCCACCTAAGAAGAAACCATCATCAGTATCTTCGTTTTTCTTATATGCTAAGATACCAACTGAAATTAATATTAATGAAAATATTGCTGTTGCAACAATAGTAAACATTTACTCTACCTCCCCATAGTTTTTAAAGAACAAATAATTAATAAGTGCGGCATAACAACCGGTAAAAATAATTGATACAACTGTAAGTGGTAACCACCCAAATACAAGTGGTGGATTTGGTCCAATTATGTGATTTCCAAAAACTCCCCATAAAATACCTAAAGCTGTCAGAACAAAAAACGTATTCCTGCTCATGATCGTTCCTCCTCTATATTTATTTGTTAATATTTTATAATAATTAATTCAACAATGTATGAAATATTTTGTCATATATTTTAATTATTTTTACAAAAAAAAAGACACGCAGTTTGATGCCTGTCCAATTTTTTATTTATTTTTAAAATAACTTGGTGATTTATTATACTTACTTTTGAACAATTTAGAGAAATAAGTGTATTCACTAAAACCTACTTTTTGCGCTATCTCACCCACTGTTAGTTCCGTATTTTCAAGAAGTTCCTTGCTTTTCATTAATCTATAGTCGTTTAAATACTCAATAAAAGAAACACCAAAAATTAATTTAAATTTTCTGCTAAAATAGGAAGGACTAAAAGAAGCTACCTTTGCTATCTCATCAAGGGTTAGATTTGTATAGTAAAATTTTTCAATAAAAGCCTTTACATTGTAAAATATATTGTTTTTATCCTTGCTTAAATTTTTTATCATTTTATAGTGAGCAAATCTTAAGAATTCTTTGCTTATTTCTTTAATTTTTTCTAGGGAGTTTGATTTCAGAATATTATTAGATGCTTCAATTGCCTTTACTGAAATCTCTTCTTCGGAAACACTTTGATTCACATATTGAGTTATATTAAAAATTAATCTAATCAGATATGCCTTTATAGTATTTTCTGAGTTCTCATTATTTTTTAAAGATCCGCAGTAATTGTTAAATTCAAAATATACATCATCTATCTTAGGTTTTGAAAAAGATTTAATTATTTTAAACTCAAGAAGATTGTATTCGTTATATATTTTTTTACCCACATCACTTTCTATTTCACTACACAAAATAATGCTTTCTTTTCCTAAAGAAAAAGATTTAAGCAAAGCTTGGAAAGCTTCTTCATAAGCTTTCCATATTTCTTTTATACCACTGTATCTTCTACTCACTGCTGCTGTAGCTGTATAATTAGATTGTTTTTTTATTTTATTTATTATTTTTTTAGCTAATTTAACTTCTAGAGTTTGGTCTTTTTTATTATGAGTATTCTCTACCAACAAAATTAATTTATCCGTACCAATAAGAGATGTTGCAATGAAGTTCAATCCTTCCACTTTGCATTTTCTTATTATTTCAAGAGATCTTCTCTTTACAATATATCTTTTTTTGTTATCTAACCTATCGCATATATACCAAAAGTCATCTATTTTAATGAATATCAAAGTAGTATAATTTTTATTTATATTTCTAAATAAATCTATATCTGCATTTTCATTTATTCTTGACTCTCTACCGTAAATTAAATCATATATATATTCCATGGTAACCATATCTTTGAATGTTTTTTGATCATTAAGATTTTGTCTAGTTATCTCTTTTATTTCTTTATTTTTGTTTATTACTTTTTTTATAATATTTTGAATTTCTTTTTTTGAACCTATCGGACTTTTTACAATATAGTTGAAGTTTTTATTATTTATTCCTTTTGAAATAAATTCTACATTTTTAAAATCAGACAATACTAATATCTCAGTTTCATTATTAAATTTTTTTATTCTTTTTAAATCATCGTAATCTC
>DPPH01000250.1:3772-4557 GCA_003539375.1 Clostridiales bacterium | reverse complement strand
TGAAGACAAAGGATATGAATTTAGTATTGATATTCCTCTTGATGAAACTGTAGAACTTGAAATACAGTATGAATCTTGGGGTGGATATTACTCCTACAACGAAGTAGTAAATGATGTTAATACTCAAATATACTACCTTACTCCTGCACGATTTTGGGAAGGAAATGCTAAAGTAAATATCGCTGTTGTATTTCCTAATGATAACTACGAAATTCATTCAAATATAGACTTGGAAAAAACTAACCAGAATACATACTCGACAGTTCTAGATGAAATCCCGGAAGAAGAGTGGTACTTTCACTATGTAAGCAGGGAAGGATTGACATTTGGTACCAACTATATTAAAACCAACAACACCATAGCAGGAGCAATTGTAGTGATGACCCTTGCATTAGGATTTTACTTCATGAAAAAAAAGAAAAAGGCTGTTAGTATAATTATCTTCCTACTAACCATTCCAGAGTTCTTTCTTTTTAGGTTCAGCGGCTACGGTGGATTATTTCTATTATTTATAGGAATACCTATAGTATTGATTTCTGCTGTTGTAGTAGGGTTGGTAAAGCTTTACATGAGTAAAAGAGATAAGAATAGACTGTAGTGAGATAATTTTGAAATTATTAATACTTCATATCTTCTTTTTCTATTACGGTTTAGTTTTACATAAGTATATTAAATGGGACAATATGAAAAACTCAAAATTAAAAAGAAAAAAGGAAAAAGCATAAAACCCACTCTATCCTTTTAATTTCAACTGTTAAAGCCATTTTCGCGAATTTGTCATAATT
>DPPH01000250.1:0-3551 GCA_003539375.1 Clostridiales bacterium | reverse complement strand
AATTGACATTAAGACAAACTCAACTTTTTATAAAAACCATTTTATAGATTATTTTTAACCTTCAATGTTTTATTGATGATATCTTGAATGAAAGGACTACAACATTTACCCAAAGGATTATTAATTTCACAATTACATTTCTTCATTGCTCCTGTAAGTTTTATAATATCCTTTATATTTTTTGCTCCATAATCAAGAACTGCATTAATAATTTGTTCTTCTGTAACTCGATTACAATAGCAAATATATTTAGGATTAGCACCTTTTTTGTACCAAATAGGAATTTTAATATCTTGTTTTTTAAATAGTACATTTTTTTCTAAATCAAAATAAACAACATCACAATCTTCATTTAAACAGATACGATAATTATCCTCAGTTACATTATCTACAAGACTATTAATCACTAAATTTTTAACGGTCATCGCAGTGACACCTTGAGTATCCTCTTTACATTTGGGGCATACAAAATTCTTTTTTACTGCACCAGTAAAATTTTCGTTACTTGTTCAACAAGATCTTTTAGTGTTTTTATTTACCAATAGACACACCTCCAAACTTGAATTTTTAATAGATATAATCCTTTTAAAATTCACTAACATTTTTATTCTATAACAATATTAAAGTATTTACTCAACTTAATTATTTGAGTTTTACTTATTTACATTTAAGACAAACTCATATAAAATATTTTTCGAGTTTTTATTTATATATTTCTTTTCTATGCCCTGCTTCTAAAATCAATATTACGACCTTTTTATCGTTTATATTACAGATTAGCCTATAATCACCTATTCTGTATCTCCATTTTTCTTTTAGGTTACCTTTTAAAGGTTTACCATAAGCATATGGATCTTTACAGTTTACTAGATTTTTTTTTATCCAAGCCATTATAATCATAGCGTCCTGTGAATCCATTTTTTTTAAGTTTTTTTGGGCGCTTTTTTCTAATCTAACTTGATATTTTTTACTCATCGAAGCCCAATTCTGTCATCATTTCATCAAAACTTATGTCTTGAGGATTTTCAGTGTGCTCTTTCATTGCCTGGGTGTATAAATCTAAATCAATTTCATCTTCTATCTTCTCTAAAACCGCCTGTCTCATTAGTTCTGAAATGCTTATATTATTAACTTTAGCATAATTTCTAATTAAATTATCATCATCATCGTTTATTCTTAAAGTTATTAGGTTCATAATAATCCCTCCTCGTAATACATTGTATTACAAATTATGGATTTTGTAAATATTTTTTTTATAAATTTACTCTTTTTAAAATTAATCAAAAGAAAGACTGAATTATGAATCTATATTTTCAATTTTTCTTTGATAATTAATATTTGTTTTGTGGTTAGAGGTTCTTCCATATTTAGTCTAATAATTTTATCTTTAAAAAATAAAGTGTAATCTCCAGTTGGAGTGTCTTCATAATAGCGTTGATAAGCTTCTGAGGTTTCAAATATATTGTTATTAATTGCTTTAAAGGTCGTGTTGTCTCTCCACTCTGGAATTTCAAGTAGGTGTTCCTTAGAAAGTCCATAAACGAAATTAAATTGAGGCTCTAGTATCTCATATTCAATCCTTGGAGGGGAATCTTTTGCTGGCAGCGAATATTGACAATATCCACTTTTTGAAAGAAAGAGAGTCCTATTTATTTCTCTTTCATATGAATAATAGTCATAGTCAATTTGGCCGTATAAATCTTCACTGGTAAGAGGTATTTCATCACTATAAAGCTTGAATTCATGACTTTCTGTTTTACTAAGCTGCCAATTGACCGTCCTATAATTCGAATTATCCCTCTCACCGAGTCCGAATTGCATGATAACTGCCATAAGTAATGCAATATAAGCAATATCAGCAATAATAAGTACTGTAAACGAAATCACTTTATTTTTTGTAGCAGATGCTTTTTTCTTCTTGAAATATTTTATTGATGACCAAAATATAATCATCAGAATTGGCATTTGTGCTATAGGGAGAAATAAACCGAATCCTCCTATTTCATAAAGGAGATGTAACAATAAGTAACCTAAGCTACCGAATACGAAAACCATATAGATGATATCAACAATTTTATACACTATACTACTGTTCTTTGCACATTCTCCGCCAAGAGCAATTGACTTCTCCGAGCGTTTAATCCAAATAAAGTAAGTCATCAATGAATACACTGAATATAAGATAATCGATAAAATCATAGAAGTAGTTAATAATCGAATAGGATCTGATAAATAATCTATTGGGTTTAATTGAAATGAATTGAACTGGACAATCAAATTAAGTGCAAAGACTAAAATCATAGCAATCATAGATGGAAGATAACTCTTTCTCATGCATTTTTTGATATTTTCAAATTTCTCTTTCTCGTCTGTTTCAAAAGGTATTGGATTATCAGCTTCACTGCTAAAAATTTGCATTTGATTAAATTGAGTTACAAAATTCCAACCTGCAGCTTTTGCATAATCAAAATATGTCTGTTGGTTTTCTGTAATGTTGGGATTGAACACAGAACCTTCAGAAAAATATGTAACAGTGTATTTTAATTTCTGCGGGGTTCCTTTTCTAAATGTCCAAAAAAAAGGTCCACACTTCTCAAGAAATAGTCCCTTTGCTGCTAGTTTCTCCAATTTGTTCTCCACATCTTCATAACGATCAAACCTAAAATTCATTATTCTTTTTGTTTTATCCTTCATTATTGGTCACCACTTTTTACTAACCTTTCATAGTCATTTTTTAATTCTGTCACTCGAATATATTCTTTTTCAAGCATTTCTTTACCAAGGCTTGTTATAATATAATTTTTTTTACGGTTTTCGATTTTGGTTTCTATAATAATTTTTTCTTTTACAAATTTATCCAATAAGCTGTATAGGGTTCCTGGTCCAATGATAACTCTTCCATTCGTAAGTTCTTCTACCTTTTTCATAATATCAACACCACAGCTCTCCTGTATTAGACAAATAAGGATATAGAACATTTGCTCTGTTAAAGTTTGATATTTTTCTCTCGCCATAAGATCACCTCACACAATATCGAACATCGATACTTTACTTTCTACATCGTAACATCGAACATCGATATTGTCAATGCTTTAAAACAGAATCCATAGTAAATCTGTTCATATACATAAAAAATTCCACTCTTGAACTAACTCATAGCAAATAGTGGAATTTTTATTATTAATAATATTCTTTTAAATTTTTAGAGAGGTTATGATTTACTGGTAGTTGTATCCATATTCAAAGGCTTCTTCATTTTCTTTAATAAATTTTTCCGGTACATTCTCTTTAATAGTATCCAACCAAATTTTCTTATCTATATCCATGTTCTTGGCTAATATACCTAAAATCATAATATTTGCTACTTTATCCGTACCGATTTTTTTGCTTTCCTTAATAGCATTTAATGATATTACCTTATGGTTTTGTGATAATTCCTCAATTATATTTGGAGGATATTCTTCCTGTTCGGCTATTACAGGAACTGGAGGTATTTTGTAGTCATTTAGGATTACAAGACTACCATCTTTTAAAGATGACTTCCATCTGTA
>DPPH01000132.1:8330-8584 GCA_003539375.1 Clostridiales bacterium | reverse complement strand
AATTGTAAAATTAAAAAGGAGATAAATATGATACTTGTAAGTGCATGCTTATTAGGTATAAACTGCAAATACAGCGGTGGAAACAATGAAAATAAAGAACTGATGAAATTCTTGGAGAAAGAGAAATTTATTCCCGTATGTCCTGAACAGCTTGGTGGGCTAAGTACTCCAAGGGAACCTTGTGAAATTGTAGAAAAAACAGGTAGTTTACGTGTAGTTGATAAAAAAGGAAAGGATCAAACATTAAAATTCTT
>DPPH01000132.1:0-8029 GCA_003539375.1 Clostridiales bacterium | reverse complement strand
CCTTCCTGCGGTAGTTTTAAAATATACGATGGTAGTTTTACTGGAAAACTCATAGATGGAGAAGGAATCACTGCTTCCCTTTTAAAATCTAATAATATTAAAGTTTACAACGAAATAAATTATATAGAAAAATTGAAATAAAAATCACTATGTGCTAATATCAGATATAGTAAAATCAATGGAGGTTAATTAATGATAGACTATAAAAATTCCGTAGCGGAATTGATATCAGAAAAAGTTCAACTCGAAAAGGAAAAAATATATGAAGTTATAGAGATACCACCGGAAATGGAGATGGGTGATTATGCTTTTCCATGTTTTATTTTAGCAAAGACATTTAAGAAAAATCCGGCATTAATAGCTAAGGAACTCTCTGAAAATATAAACTTAAGCAATAATTTCGAAAAGGTAGTAAACAACGGACCATATTTAAATTTTTATTTAAACAGAACTGAATTCAATAAAGATGTTTTAAAAGAAACTTATAAAAATGATAATTACGGTAAGAAAGATATAGGAAAAGATAGAAATGTGATAGTAGAATTTTCTTCTCCTAATATTGCTAAACCTTTTCATATAGGACATATAAGAACTACAGTAATTGGTAATGCAATTAATAACATATATGATTTTATGGGATTTAATACTATAGCTATAAACCATCTTGGCGATTACGGTACACAATTTGGCATGCTTATTTCTGCATATAAAAAATGGGGAAATAGGGAAACTATAGAAAAAAACCCGATAAAAGAACTTCTTAAGCTTTACATTAGATTTAATAAAGAAGCTGAAGAAAAGCCAGAACTAAATGATGAAGCTAGAGAATGGTTTAAAAAATTAGAACAGGGAGATGAAGAAGCTAAATCTCTGTGGCAGTGGTTCAAAGATGTTAGTCTCAAAGAATTTAACAGGGTATATGAAATGCTTAATATAAAATTCGATTCCTACGCTGGAGAAAGCTTCTACTCAGATAAAATGGAGAGAGTTATAAATGAACTTGAAGAAAAGAATCTTCTCAAAAGCTCTGAAGGAGCAGAAATAGTAGATTTAGAAGAATACGATATGCCGTCTCCTTTAATTAAAAAGAGTGATGGTTCAACCCTCTACATAACAAGAGACATTGCTGCTTCTATTTATAGAAAAGAAACATATGACTTTTACAAAAATATTTATGTAGTTGCATCTCAACAAAACCTTCACTTTCAACAGTGGATAAAAATAGTGGAATTAATGGGTTATGACTGGGCTAAGGATTGTGTTCACGTACCTTTCGGAATGGTAAGTTTAGAAGAAGGCACCTTATCTACAAGAAAAGGAAGAGTAGTTTTTTTAGAAGATGTGTTAACCAAAGCTGTAGAAAAAACTAAAGAAATAATAGAAGAAAGAAATCCAGATCTAGAAAATAAAGATGAAGTGGCTAAAAAGGTAGGAGTAGGAGCAGTTGTATTCCAAGAACTTTATAATAACAGAATAAAAGATTATACATTTTCATGGAACAAAACTCTAAGCTTTGAAGGTGAAACAGGACCCTACGTGCAGTACACTTATGCGCGTACATGCAGCATAATAAACAAGGCGAAAATAGACATAGATGATAAAGTGGATTACACTTTGTTAAAAGAAGATATTGAATTCGAAATCACAAAAGCTCTTTATGATTTTTCAAATGTAATTGAAGATGCCATGTTTAAATATGAACCCTTTTATATCACTCGTTACATAGTAGATCTAGCACAAAAGTACAATAGGTTTTACAATAAATGCCCTATTTTAAAAGAGGAAGAAGAATTGAAAAAAGCAAGATTACTTATTACCCTAGGAGTAAATAAAGTAATAAAAACCGGATTAAATCTATTAGGAATTGAAACACCTGAGAAAATGTAATTTCACTTTTTCCTTGACAACAAAAGATATATTTCATATAATGCCTCTTGACCGTAAAAAGGAGGTTATTATGAACAAGAAAATTAAAGTCATTGTTGTTATACTACTTTCAATAACAATATTTTCTTTTCTTCAGGGTAGTGCAAGTGAAGGAGAGAAAAGAGATAACAATCAAGTAGAAATTAATAAGAATAGTGATTTTGTCTATAATGTTTCAGAAATTACAAAAGCTCAAGAAAGTTATTTGAAAAAAGTAAAAGAGCGAAATATTGAAGTATTAAAAGCAGAAATCAAAGAAATTAAAAAAGAAGAAAAGAAATCATACACTGCTTTAGAAGATTTTATTATTGATGAAAGTGGATTAAGTAGAGATGATTCAAAATACTTAATTGAAGCAAGTGAAAAAATAGGTGTTGACCCTACGCTCATGTTATCCTTAATAAGAGTAGAAAGCTTCTTCGATCCTTACCTAGTAGGAACATCAGGAGAAAGAGGTCTAGGACAGCTTATGGCAAATACTGCTAAACCTGTTGCTGAAAGCATAGGAGTAGAGTACGACCCGGAAAAATTATTTGAACCTCAGTACAATATACTACTTTTCACAACCCAGTTCAAATATCTTCTGGATTATTACGATGGAGATTTGCATAAAACACTAACTGCCTATAATAGAGGACAGTACGGGCTAGAAAAGTATATGGCCTCAAGAGCATCTCACTCAAGACCGGAAGTAAGTATATATTCTTCAACAGTTTTAAAATATGCTACGGAATACAAAAATCAATTTGATAATAACAACTAAAATTTATATAATATAGCTGATGCTCATCAGCTATATTTTTTTAGGAGAAGTTATGGATAAAATACAAAATTTAGTAATTAATTATTTAAAAGAAGAAAAGATGGATGACTACGATGGTATAGGAAAAGGCGAATTGATTTATACATATAAAATGCAGCTTTTTATTATTACCTGTAAATCCTTATCTTATAAAAGAAATGGTATTGGAATTGACTACAATAGGTTTTCGGAAGAAATTAATCTACTGAAATACTACTTAAATGGTGCAAATGATTCATTAGAAAGTTTTTTTAATGGAAAATTAAGTGATTTTGAAGATGATAGTGTATTATATAGGATACTTCCTATTATAATAGCTAATAAAGATATAAAGATTATAGAAGAAGAAATTATTAAAAATGTATCCATTACATCTAGAAATCCTAAAACATTTCTAAAGGGATTAACAGCAGTTTATATAGTTAGGGAGTATTTAGAAAATGAAAAAATAGATGTAGATAAAGTAAAAGAATCCTTGATAAATTTATCTATAACCAAGTATCTTGATAACTATAAATTTATGGACAAGAATTTCATTTTAAACTTTGAAAAAGAAAGAATAAATGTTATAAGTAAAATCACCACCAACTTAAAAAATATTTACGAAGGAACTTTTAATATAGCTGAAAATATGGAAGGAAAAATTATACAAGATAATTACTACAAACTTATAAGTGATTTTTCTGAGTATTTAAAAAATTTAAAAGATGGAAAATTAAAAATTGAAAAGTACAATGATAATAATAAGGAAAATAAAAGAATTAAAGTATCTGAAGGAAATATCTTTGACCATTATTTATTAGGAAAAAGTAAGATAGTGAAAAATGACAAAAGATATTTTTATATAAAAACAAAATACGGCTTATTTAAATTCAATAAAATTAGGTGAAAAAATGAAAATACTATTACTTGGAATGAACAGTAGATATACTCACACAAATTTAGCACTAAGATATATGAGGGAATCATTAATAAATCATGGATTTAGTGTGGATTTAAAAGAATATACAATTAACAATGAAATTGATTTTATAATCGGGGATATAAATTACGAAGATTATAATTACATATGTTTTTCTACTTACATTTGGAATATTGAAGAAGTTGAAAAAATTTGCGAGGTTATAAAAAAATCAAATAACAAAATAACAACAATATTTGGTGGGCCGGAAGCAACTTACAGTAGCGGAGATTATTTTGACCAAAATCCTTTTGTGGATATAATAATAAGAGGAGAAGGGGAAGAGGTCCTGCCAGCACTTATCGAAAAGTTGGAAAAAGAAGAAGACCTGGAGGATTTAATGGGTCTAATATACAGAAAAAAGCAGGATGTAGTAGACAAAACTGGAATCAATAAAATTAAGAACATAAATTTACTTCCTTTTCCTTATGAGCAAGAATACAATTCAAAAGCTAAAAAACATATTTTTAAAAATAAATATATATATTATGAATCTACGAGAGGATGTCCATACAGCTGTGGGTTTTGTTTATCCTCAACTGATAAAGGGATAAGAGCTCTATCCTTAGATAGAGTAAAAAAAGATTTAGATAAAATTTATGAACTTGAACCTTTGATAATTAAATTTGTAGATAGAACCTTTAACTATGATTGGAAACGATCAATGGAGATAATGAAGTATATATCAAATAAAGATCAAAAAATCAAAGTTCACTACGAAATAACCGCTGATATTATTAATATAGAGTTCTTAAACTTTTTAAAAACCCTACCTGATGATATTTTTCAATTTGAAGTAGGTTTACAAACAACTAATGAATACACTTTAAATGAAATACATAGAAAAATGAACTTAGAAAATATTAGATATGTAGTAAAAGAATTGAGTAAGGCAGGTAACATACATTTACATGTAGATTTAATAGCAGGGTTACCTAAAGAAAATTACCTATCATTTATAAATTCATTTAATGAAGCTTATAATTTAGGAGCAGAAAAACTCCAATTAGGATTTCTTAAAGTACTAAAAGGTACAGACGTATACTATAATAGAAAAGAAAATGGGCTTGTTTACAGGTCTTTTCCGCCTTATGAAATAATTAAAACCAAAGATATAAATCAGAAAGAGATATTACAACTTAAAAAAATAGATAGTATTTTGAATAAATACTACAGTGAGGGGTATTTTTCAAATACAATCAACTACATTTTAAAAAAGTATTATAAAGATCCCTTTGGATTTTATCTAGATATGGCTGCTTATTGGGAAAAACATGATTATTACAGCCAATATCATAAAAGAAAGAAATTATATGAAATACTATATGGATTTATAGTGGAAAAGGAATACTTAGACAAAAATATAGAAGATGCTTTAGTTACGGACTATGCTTTACATAACCAAAATCTTGAGCTTCCTTCTTATCTAAATACAAATAGAGAGGATAAGTATAAAAAATATAAAAGAATAATAAACAGAAATCAACCATTTATAGATAAATACTTTTCAAACTTATACGAAAAATTAAACAAGAAAATAATCAATAACTTTAGAATTATAGAAATTGATAGTAAACCTAGGTTATTTATATATGATCAAGATAAGTGTACTATGGTAGATATAGAAGAAGACTTAGAAATTTTAAGAAAGGATGATTGATTTGAATATAGATAAAAAAATAGAAGAAATACTTGAAAAATCAAAAGAAGAATTAACATTTATAGAAATAAAAGCGGGAACTAAATTTAAAATAAATAAAAAAGATATATTATTAAAAGAAAAAACTTCTTTTCCAGTGTTTGTTGATGAAGTAATTGATGATATAAAAAAAGAAGAAGAATTTAAAGGATTTAAAAACAAGAACATTATTGAAGGAATGCTTTTTATAATAGGAGTAGATCCAAATTTCAAATTCAAGAAAAAATACATAGAGATGTTAAAAGAATCAGGAATAAATCCTGAAGCTTATTTAATTAAAGTAATTAATGATGAAGATACAAAAGTTGATTATAAAATAGTATACTCAAATGCCCTATTAAATATAGGGAAAGCCGATGATAAAAAATATTTTATATATGGCAATGTTTTAGAAATGAAAGGAACAGAATTATTCAACAAGGAAGAAATAAAATTAGCTGAAGATTTCATGGAGAAAGCAGTGGATTATTATAATAAAGCATTAGATGAAAATTCAGAATTTTCCCTTTCTTATTATAAATTAGGATACTACTATAGACAAAACAATCAGTACCTAAATGCTAAGGCTTACTGGGCTAAATTTATTGAATACGATGATAATGATGTAAGAAAACAGGAAATAAGGGATCAATTAGAAGAACTTGACTACTATATACAGTTTGAAGAAGGATATCAACTTGTTTTAAAAGGTTATGTTGATAAAGGACTAGATCTGCTAATACCACTACTTGATGTTTTTCAGAATTGGTGGAAGTTATTTTTTATCATAGGAGTAGCTTTTAGGCAAAAACAAGAATATGAAATAGCTAAACCCTACTTTAAAAATGTCCTTGAGATAAATCCTAGTCAGGTAGAAGCTGTTAATGAACTTGCTGTGTGTGAACTTAGCACAGGAAACTATGAAGATGCTAAAAAATATTTAGATGAAGGAATCAAAGGGAATCCAAAAAGTACAGAGCTATATACAAACAGAGCCGCAGCAAATATATATCTAAAAGATTTTGGAAATGCAGAAAAAGACGTGGAAAAAGCTTTAAGTATTGAACCGGACAATGAAGTGGCTATAATGTTGAAAGAAGAAATAAATAGATTAAAATAAAGGAATATAGATGAAATCAAAAAAAATAATCATATATTTATTTACAGCAGTATTAATAATTGTAGCTTATATATATATAATAACTAATAAGTCCTCGGATATGGATAGGGGGCTTTATTTAAACGGAGAAAAAATACTTGTTGAAAATCATATTATAACAGAAGAAGATGATTATTTTTTAAACTTACAAATACTTACAGAGTTAGATGTAATAGATGCTTTTAATGATAAGCAAAGCGGGTACATACAAATATACTATAATTACAATTTATATGAAATTAATTATAGTGAAAAGTCTAATACCTTTACAAAACGAGATGATAAAATATATATCAATACAAATTATCTACAAGGAAAGACAGATTACAACATAGAACTCTATGATAATGGGAACTACATTTTCATTGATTCAATAAAAACAAAAGGAAGTACTGTTAATTCTACAGAAATCAGAAAAGACAGATATGTTACTGCCGGGATAATAGCAAAACCGGAAGGAAATACGGAGGTTATAATTTATAAACTTCACAACCAGTGGGCTTTAGTAAGACAAGGACGAAATCTTGGATACGTGTATTTAGAAGATTTAAAAATCAATTCACAAGAAATTACGAAAAGAATAAACAGTATAAAAACTAATCAAAATATGGTAGTAGCATGGGATTTATTCAACAAAAAATATGATACTGTAGAAAATTATGTATATTATGAAGGGTTAGATGTTGTTGCTCCAACATGGCATAGTTTAGATGAAGAAGTTGTATTTAAAGATTGGTATTTAGAAGAATACTATAATTATTATAAAACAAGAAATGTTGATGTTTGGGGAGTTTTCAACAACTCCTTTGATAGAGATCTTACAGGATACTATTTAAGGGATAGAGATAGAAGAAAAAGTGTAGTTGAAAACATAATTAAAATATCTAAAAAATACAAATACGATGGCATAAACTTAGATTTTGAAAACTTACATTACGAAGATAGAGATTATCTAACAGCCTTCATAAAAGAACTGTATATAGAAGCTAAAAGAAATAAATTTGTTTTTTCTGTGGATATAACAGCTGTTTCAAAAAGTGAAAACTGGTCCCTTATATATGATAGGTATGAAATAAACAAGTATTCAGATTATCTAGCATTAATGGCTTATGATGCTACAACAAGTCCTGAACAAGGTATTGGACCAATAGCTTCCTTAGTATGGGTTGAGGAAGCTGTTAAAGAACTTAAAGATATTACAGCAAGTAACAATATAATTCTAGGAGTTCCTTTCTATACAAGACTGTGGGAAATAAGTGAAACAGAAGATGGATTATATAGAGATTCAACAGCTCTAAGAATCTCTTCGGCAGAAAAATTCATTAATGATAATGAAATACCAATTATTTACGATACAAAGGCAAAACAAAACTATGGAGAGAAAAAAATAGGATCCACAACATACAAAATATGGATAGAAGATGAAATATCATTAGGCTATAGAATAGATTTAGTAAATAAATATAACCTTAAAGGTATTGCAATATGGGCATTAGATTACAG
>DPPH01000081.1:7079-7426 GCA_003539375.1 Clostridiales bacterium | reverse complement strand
GTATTTGCAGATATAAACCCAGGTACTATGAATATAGATGAAAACAAAATAGAAAAACTTATTACTCGAAATACTAAAGTTATAGTACCGGTACACTATGCTGGAATATCCTGTGATATGGGAAAAATAAAAGATATAGCAGATAGGTACAACCTACTAATAATCGAAGATGCTGCCCAGGGTGTAAATGCAAAATATAAGGACTCTTATTTAGGAACGACCGGAGACATAGGGTGCTACAGTTTTCACGAGACAAAAAACTACACATCAGGAGGAGAAGGAGGAGGAATATTCATCAATAATCCTTCCTTAATAGAAAAAGCAGAAATAATCTGGGAAAAAGGTAC
>DPPH01000081.1:0-6815 GCA_003539375.1 Clostridiales bacterium | reverse complement strand
TGTATCAGCTGGAAAGAAAAGAAGAGATACTAAAAAAAAGATTAAAGTTATGGGAAAGATACGACATCGGCTTAAGGAAACTGAAAGACACAGGATTTATTGAAACACCAAATATTCCAGATTATGCCCAGCAAAACGGTCACATGTATTATATAAAAGTAAAAAATTATGAAGTTAGGAAGAATTTAATTGAATATCTTATTGAAAATAAAATAAAGGCTGTATTTCACTACGTTCCCCTTCATTCATCTCCAGCTGGAGAAAAATACGGAATTTTTAAAGGGGAAGATATTTATACTACAAAAGAAAGTCGGAGAATCTTAAGACTTCCTATGTATTATGATTTAAAAATAGAAGAAGTAGATTATATAGTAAAAACAATAGAAAATTTCTTTAAAACAAAGAAAGGATAGGATGTAAATGAAAAATAAATATATTTCTAAAAGATACTGGGAAGACATATCAACTCCTATGGGTAAGGTAGATGAACTGGTTAAAAAATTTGACAATGTAATCAATCTAAGCTTAGGAGATCCAGACTTAATAACCCACGATATTATAATAGATAATGCCTTTAAGGATGCAAAGAAAGGTCATACAAAATACACAGACTTCAGGGGAGATCCGGAGCTCCGTAAAGAAATTATTAATTATTATAAAGAAGACTATAATGTTGATATAAAAGATGAAGAACTAATAGTTGTTGCCAGCGGATGTTTGGCTATGTACTTATCTCTTGAAGCAATATTAGATGATGGAGATGAAGTTATAATTCATGCACCCTACTTTACGCCCTACCCTCAGCAGATAGAATTAGCAAGAGGAATTCCTGTAGTTTTAGATACCTTTGAAGAAGAAGATTTTAAATTAAACATAGAAAAACTTGAAGGCCTAATCACAGAAAAAACAAAGGCGATAATTATAAATACGCCAAATAATCCCACGGGAAGCTGCTTAAGTTGGGAAAATTTAAATAAGGTAGGAAAGTTAGCTGAAAAACATGACCTGATAATAATTTCCGATGAAATTTACGGCTCCTACAGTTTTGAAGAACCATTCAGTCCCTTTATAACTATTGAAAATATGAAAAAGAGAACTATTACAATAAATAGCTTTTCTAAGGATTTTACTATGACCGGGTGGCGTCTTGGAAATATTATAGCACCGGATTACATTATTAAAACCATACAACAGATAAATGAAAATGTTGTATTTACAGCCCCATCCATATCTCAAAGAGGCGGGATTTATGCTTTAAGGAATAGAAAAGAAATACAAAAGCCTATGATAGAAGAGTATAGGAATAGAGTATACTATGCTGCCGAGAGAATAAATAAAATACCTAAAATGTCTGTCCTCGACCCTAAAGGAACATTTTATTTGTTTGTAAATATTAAAGAGACTGGATTAACTTCAGTAGAAGCAGCGGATAAAATACTAAAGGAAGCTCAAGTACTCACAATTCCTGGTGTATCTTTTGGAGAATGCGGAGAAGGTTATATAAGGATAGCCTGTACTGTAAAAATCGAAAAACTAGAAGAAGCTTTTGATAGAATAGAAAAAATGGAATTGTTTTCATAAATAGTCTAGAACAATAAAAAACTTGTCCAAATAAATTGACAAAATTATGTATATATTGTAACATGTTGATATACTTAAACACGTTATTTTATGGAGGACTTTATGAAGCTCAAAATTCCAAACACATATGTACTGCTTTTTGTTATAGTAATAATTTTTGGTGCAGCTTCTTTTTTTATACCCTCAGGTACATTTGACCGAATTACTGATTCCGATACGGGGATTACCTACGTAGTATACGATAGTTTCAGATATATAGATAAGGAAAACATTTCTCTATTTGACTTCATTAAGGCAATTCCAGATGGTATGATGCAGGCAAGCGACATTATTATGTTTGTACTTATAACCGGTGGAAGCTTCGGTATTATAAATTCTACTGGAACTATTAATACCCTAGTAAGTCGAATTGTAAAACTATACGGAAAAAATGGAAAAAGAGTAATACCTATTGTCATGATAGTATTTTCCCTAGCAGGAGCTGTATTTGGTACGGCTGAAGAAGCATTACCCCTATATCCAATTTTTATTGCTCTGGCTTTAGCATTAGGCTTTGATAGAATAACAGGAGTATCAATGGTTCTTTTAGGTACTGGGGCTGGATTTGTTGCTGGTTTTCTAAACCCTTTTACTGTAGGAATTGCCCAGGAAGTATCAGAACTCCCATTATTTTCTGGAATTGAAATTAGACTTTTAGCCTACGTTATTTTTGTATCAACTGCAATAATATATGTATATGTTCATGCAAGTAAGGTTGAGAATAGAGATGTAGACACTGTTAATCTTTATGGAGAAAACCAAACCTACGGATATGACTTTAATAATCTACCAGAATTCACCGATAGACATAAAAGAGTAGTAATGGTAGTAGTAGCTTCAATAATTTTTCTGATAATAGGAATTGCCAAATGGCAGTTTTATATACTAGAAATAAGCACAACATTTTTAATAATGGGTATTGCTTCAGGAGTAGTTTCCGGCTTGCATTCTGGAAGAATAGTATCAGAATTTATAAAAGGGGCTTCGAGCCTTATGTACGGCGCACTAATAATTGGAATGGCAAGGTCTATAATGGTAATAATGGAATATGCTCAGATTATGGATACGGTTATATATAAACTTTCCTTATTGGTAAAGGGATTTGCACCGGCAGTGTCATCCATAATAATGTTTTTTGTACAGAGTTTGATAAATATTTTCATTACTTCAGGTAGCGGACAGGCAGCTGTTACCATGCCTATAATGAAAAATCTAGCGGACATATCAGGAGTACCGAGACAGACGGCGGTATTAGCCTTTCAATTTGGAGATGGATTCTCCAATGTCATCAGTCCTACATCGGGATATTTTATGGCTGCATTAGGATTAGCAAGCATAAAATGGCGTGATTGGTTGAATTATATGCTTCCTTTATTTATAATATGGTGTATAGAAGGTTGTATATTACTTGTAATATCTATTAAGATATTCATAAACTAAAAAATGAGGTTGTAGTATGGGTGGTTTAGCAAACAATGGTTTTGACAGTGAAATATTAAAAGCTTTAGCTGATGATGTAAGAATAGAAATACTTGAAACTATAGGATTAAAAGAATTAAACGTTAATGAAATAGCTCAAAAGACTAGTGTATCTAGACCTACAGTTTCACACCACCTGCAAATTTTAAAAAGAGCCGACTTAGTTTCAGCTAGAAAAGATGGGAAAGAAACTTTTTACTCAGTAAATACTTACACACTAACATCAATATCCCAATCATTACTGGGCTTTATTAACTTTGGAAAATTCCAGTAAAAATTTTTAATCAACAGGTTGAAGTTCTTCAACATGAAAACCCTTTAAAAATATTAAAGAAGGGCAACCTTTGAAATATAAGTTTATATGTTTAAACTAATAAACATAAGGAGGAAAAATGAAATTACAAGATTATATCTCAGAAGAAGAAATTTTGAAAATTTTCACGGACTTTGTTTCTGTAGAAGGACACAAAGATGTGGAAGCAAGAGAATCAAACTCGGCTAAGTTTATCTACAACACTTTGAAAGCCGAAGGCATTGAAGTAGAACTTGACGAGATAGAAAAAAACAGACCAAATGTTTACGGATACTTAAGAGGAGAGAATGAAGGTATAGAGCTAATGTTCAACGGACATACTGATACTATTCCTGGATTTACTATGGATTTTGAACCCTTTAAGCCATTTGAAAAAGATGGAAAAATTTACGGAAGAGGTACCTGTGATATGAAAGCAGGAATCACAGGATACATGGCTACTCTTATAGCTTTAAAACGAGCAGGTGTAAAATTGAAAAATACTGTAATGCTTGCAGGAGTGATAGGAGAAGAAGAGAGATCAAAAGGAACAGAAAGATTGATTAAAGAAAATATAGTTCCTAAAAAGGTGATCATTGGAGAGCCTACGGAACTAAAACCTTCTATAGCCCACAAGGGAATGGAATGGATTGAAGTAAAATTTACCGGAAGATCAACTCATGGAAGCCGACCGAAAGAAGGAATAAATGCAGTATACTTAGCATCTAAGTTTTGTAACGAGGTAAGGGAAGATTTACAGGAAAAAATAGAAAAGAAAACTTTTGACTTAGTTGGGCACGGTACTATAAACGTGGGAGTTATAAAAGGAGGAAATGATCCTAATATAGTTCCAGATGAATGTACTGTTCAAATAGACAGGAGATGGCTGCCAAATGAAACTTTAGAAGAAATTCATAAGGAGGTGGAAGATTTAGCTAAAGAAGTGACGGAAGAACTTGGTGGCAAATATGAGGTTAGAGCTTTAAGAGAGTTTACAGCATCAATGATAAATGCACCTCACAGTATTGACAGAGATGATGAGTTTGTAAAAGATACTTTAGATTCTTGTGAAAAAATACTAGGTTACAACCAGGAACCAGTTGCTTTTCCAGCATGGAGCGATGCTGGACTTTTAAGCAATCATGTCGGTTCAAAATGTATTATACTAGGACCGGGAAATATAAACCAAGCTCACTCAAACGATGAATTTTGTAAAAAAGATGAAATAATTAAAGCTGGAGAAATTTATTTCGATCTTGCTTTAAAAATATGTTCTTAAGAGGAGGAAAAAATGAATAAAATTAAAATACCACATACTTATGCATTGTTATTCTTTATAATAATTTTCGTAACATTATTAACATTTGTAGTTCCTGCAGGTTCTTTTGAAAGAGCTGTAGATGATGCAACAGGAAGAACCTTCGTTGTTCCCGACAGTTTTGAATATATAGATAACACACCAGTTGGATTTTTCGATATGTTTAAAGCTATACCAAAGGGTATGGAACAGGCTGGATATATAATATTCTTTGTACTTATGATTGGTGGTTCTTTTGGAATACTTCAAGGTACAGGAGCTATTGAAGCCGGAATAGGTGAAGTAGTAAAAAGTACTAAAGGTAAGGAAAAAATAGTTATACCTTTAATTATGTTTATATTTTCTTTAGCTGGAGCAATACTAGGGTCAGCAGAGGAGATGCTGCCATTTTATCCTATTGTAATAGCCCTTGCTATAGCCCTTGGATTTGACACTATAACCGGTACTGCTATGGTTCTTCTAGGTGCTGGAGCTGGATTTGCTGGAGCATTCTTAAATCCATTTACTGTAGGTATAGCCCAGGGTATCGCAGGACTTCCACTGTTTTCAGGAATTGGATTTAGATTAGTTGGTTATTTTGCAGTATTAGGTTCAGGAATAATTTACGTTTATAGATATGCAAATAAAATTCAAAAAAACCCAGAACTTAGTCCAACCTATGAAGATGATAAAAACAGTAAACACAACTATGATTTAGATGAAATTCCAGAATTTACTGGTAAACATAAAGCAGTACTTGCAGTATTTGTTATAGGATTAGCTATACTAGCCTACGGTGTTGTACAGTTAGGATTCTACATAACAGAATTATCAGCTATGTTTTTAATCATAGGTATTGCATCAGGTATAGTAGCTAAGATGGGAATTAATGAAATTGCTACTGAATTTGTAAACGGTGCTAAGGAGCTTGTATATGGTGCACTAGTTATAGGTCTTGCTACTTCCATAATGGTAGTTATGCAGGAAGGAAATATAATGGATACGATAATATATGCTCTTGCTTCAGCTGTTAAGGGACTTCCGCCAGCTTTAAGTGCTGTAGGAATGTTCGTAGTACAGAGTTTCATTAACTTGATAGTTCCATCTGGAAGTGGTCAAGCAGCTGTATCAATGCCAATAATGGCACCAATGGCGGATGTTGTTGGTATCACAAGACAAACATCTGTACTTGCTTTCCAATTTGGTGATGGATTCTCAAATGTTATTTCGCCTACTTCAGGCTACTTTATGGCAGCTATTGCTATTGGTGGAATTAAGTGGGAAAAATGGGCCAAGTGGATGCTTCCGTTATTCTTAATATGGAGTGCAATCGGAGCGTCTTTAGTATTTATATCAGTTCTTATAAATTACGGACCATTTTAAATACAAATCAAAACATGCCGAGGATATATGATTAGATATCCTCGGTTTTTTAAGTTTTACTATACAAATAAATATGTTACAATTACATTAATAAAATATAAAAAATGGAGGAATTCGTATGAAATTTATTGAAACTAAAAAAGCACCAGCAGCAGTGGGACCCTATTCTCAAGCAGTAGAAGCAAATGGAACTCTTTATGTGTCAGGACAGATACCTTTTGTACCGGAAACTATGACATTAGTTGGACCAACAATCCAAGAACAAACTAAACAATCTTTGGATAATATAAAGGCAATTGTGGAAGAAGCTGGATACAAGGTCGAAAACATAGTTAAATGCCAGGTGTTTTTAAAGGATATGAATGATTTTACTTATATGAATAAAGTTTATGAAGATTTTTTTGACGGACATAAGCCGGCAAGATGTGCGGTAGAAGTATCAAGATTACCTAAGGATGTAAAAGTAGAAATCGATGCTGTTTGTGTGAAGTAATTGATAAAATAATTAGTAACTTCCTTGAAGACTACCTATTTAGATAATGGGTAGTTTTTAATTTGGAGGTGATTTATGTTAAATAAAATTATTTTTATTGGAAATGAAAATACAAACTATTCTAGCAGAAGAGGAATAATACCAGATGTAATTGTAAACCACATAAGCGAAGGAAGTAAAGAAAGCTGCATATCATGGTTTACAAGCAAAAAAAATAAAAATTCTTCTGCACATTTTTTAGTAGATAAAGA
>DPPH01000282.1:6607-14615 GCA_003539375.1 Clostridiales bacterium | reverse complement strand
ATTTTATTTGCCCACGAAGAAATTAAAAACATATGTAAATTCATTAAAGAAATACAAGCTGAAATTGGCAAAGAAAAAGTAGAATTAGATTTAGTTCTTCCAGAGGAAGATATAAAAAATGAAATAGTGGAAGAATATTCAGAGAGTTTCTCAAAAGCAAATCAAATAGAAGATGCGGATGAGAGAAGTGAGAAATTTGAAGAGATAGAAAAAGAAATTACAGAAAAATACAAAGAAAAATACCCAGATAATGGTAGTGACATATCAGACAGTATTTATGCTTTAAAGAAGAAATATGTAAGAGAGAATATCTTAGAAAAAAGTATAAGACCGGATAATAGAAAAACTGATGAGATTAGAAAGATTACATGTGAAGTCGGTTTACTTCCTAGGGCTCATGGTTCAGGTCTTTTTACTAGAGGTAAAACTCAAGTTATGACTATAGCAACTTTAGGTGTAACTAGAGATGAGCAAATTATAGATGGTATAACCGAAGAAGAAAATAAAAGATACATGCATCATTACAATTTCCCTAATTACAGTGTTGGAGAAACTGGACCTATGAGAGGCCCAGGTAGAAGAGAAATTGGTCATGGAGCTTTAGCTGAAAAGGCATTAAAACCTATGATACCTTCAAAAGAGGATTTCCCTTATACTATAAGACTTGTATCAGAAGTTCTAAGTTCAAATGGTTCTACATCTCAAGCTAGTGTATGTGGAAGCTCAATGTCTCTAATGGATGCTGGGGTACCTATTAAAAAGCCTGTAGCCGGAATAGCCATGGGACTTATGAAAGAAGGAGATAATGTTAAAGTTCTTACTGATATTCAAGGACTTGAAGACTTTCTTGGAGATATGGACTTCAAAGTTGCTGGGACTAAAGATGGAATCACTGCAGTACAGATGGACATAAAAATAGACGGAATAAACAAAACTATTTTAAAACAGGCATTAGAACAAGCCAGAGTAGGAAGATTATTCATATTAGATAAAATGAATGAATGCATAGAAAAACCTAAGGAAACATTATCAGATTATGCTCCTAAACTAATTACTATGCAAATTCATCCAGATAAGATTAAGGATGTAATTGGATCTGGTGGAAAAACTATTAACAAGATTATAGACGAAACAAATGTAAAAATAGACATAGAAGATGATGGTACAGTAATAATTGCAGCTGAAAACCAAAAAGATGGTGAAAAAGCTAAAAGTATTATTGAAAGAATTATTAAAGATGTTGAAGTTGGAGATATATACCTAGGCAAGGTAGTTAGAATCAAACCATTTGGAGCATTTGTTGAGATAACGGATGGTAAAGACGGTTTGCTTCACATCTCAAAAATATCAGATAAAAGAATTAAAAAAGTTGAAGATGTCCTTAGTGAAGGCAACGAAGTATTAGTTAAAGTAATAGGAATTGATGATAAGGGAAGAATAAGCCTATCAAGACAGGCAGCTTTGGAAGAAAAAGAAAAATCAAAAGAAGATAGCGAAGAATAACTGACACAATCAGGAGGATTATATGATTCACAGTTTTAAGCTGGATAATGGATTGAGAGTTGTTTTTGAAAAAATTGATTATGTAAAGTCGGTATCTATAGGTTTATGGGTAAATGCCGGCTCTACCTATGAAAACAATGAAAACAATGGTGTTTCTCATTTTATTGAACACATGCTATTCAAAGGAACTAAAAATAGAGCAGCTTTTCAAATAGCAGAAGAAATAGAAGGTATTGGTGGTCAAATTAATGCTTTCACAAGTAAGGAATCAACATGTTTTTATACTAAGGTAACAGCTGAAAAATTTGAAGTATCTATAGACATACTTTCGGATATGATATTTAACTCTACAATTTCAGAAGATGCTATTGAAAAAGAAAAGAAAGTAATTGAAGAAGAAATAAAAATGTATGATGATTCCCCGGAAGAATATGCACACGATTTACTTTCAAAAATAGCCTTTGAAGAGAAGCCTTTATCCATGCCTATATTAGGAACAAAAAAATCTCTAGAAAACATAGACAGAAGAGTAATAAAAGATTACATGGAAAAAAGATATACCGGTCCGAATACGGTTATTTCTATAGTTGGTAATGTTGAACCTGAATTTGTTGAAAAAACTGTAAGAAGGTATTTTGATAGTTTTTCAAGCGATAATAACCATAAAGATTCGGGAATTAAATACAATTTTACCAGAAGAATAAAAGGTGTTAATAAAGATATAGAGCAACTTCATTTTTGTTTAGGTACTGAAGGTTTTGAAAGAGATAATAAAAACTACTATACTCTAAATATCTTAAATAATATTCTAGGTGGAAGTATGAGTTCCAGACTTTTTCAGAATATTCGAGAAAAGCAGGGTTTAGTTTATTCAATATACTCTTTTAACTCATGCTACAAAGAAACAGGATTATTTGGAATTTACTCAGCAATAAATACAGATTCTGTTGAAAAATCTACGGACTTAATTAAAAAAGAAATAAATAAAGTAAAAAAAGGAGATATTAGAAAAGAAGAATTCGATAGAGCTAAATCCCAAATGAAGGGCAATTATATACTTAGCTTAGAAAATACTTCTAGTAGAATGACTATACTAGGAAGAAGAGAACTTCTTTATAATGAAACCATCACTCCGGAAAGCATAATAAATAAAATAGAAAATGTGAAATATGAGGATGTTATGAATTCAATAAATTACATCTTTGATTCAACTAAATATAACATAGCATATATTGGAAATCTAGAAAAACACAAATATATTGAAGAAATACTTAACAATTTTTAGGAGAGATTTATGAAAGTAAGGATTTTAAAAAAAAATAAATTTGAAATGCCTGAATATAAAACAGAAGGATCTTCAGGTATAGACTTAAGGTGTAGCAGCAGTGAACCTATAGAGCTAGAACCATTAGAAAGAAAGTTAGTTCCTACGGGTATATTTATGGAAATTCCTATTGGATACGAAGCTCAGGTTAGAGCTAGAAGTGGTTTAGCCATTAAACACGGTATAAGCTTGGTTAACGGCATAGGAACCATAGATAGTGATTATCGAGGAGGAATAAAAGTAATTTTAGTAAATTTAAGCAAAGATAAGTTTACTATCAATCCAGGAGATAGAATAGCTCAAGTAGTATTTCAAAAAATTGAAAAAGCTGAATTAATAGAAGTAAAAGAAATCAATGACACAGAAAGAGGCTCCGGAGGTTTCGGTCACACAGGAATTAAATAACCTATTTGATTATCAAATAGGTTTTATTTATGCCGTGATTTGTTTTATAGAAACAAATTTTATGGTATAATTCTACTGTGTTTAAAATATAATTATTAGGTTTTAATACTTTATTAAAAATGTTTGGAGGGTTACATTGGCCAAAAAGAAAAAAACTAAAAAAACCAAAAAAACTAAAAAAAATATTAGTAAAAATGATAAAATTAAATCTGAAATTATTGGAATTATATTTATAGCTGTGAGTATAATGCTTTTTTTGAGTCAAAAATATGAATCCGGAGTAGTTGGAAACTACGTTAAACATATTTTGATAAATTTGACTGGAAATGCTTTTGATACATTACCTTATATAATGATTGCTCTAGGCGGGTTTTATATATTAGGATTGGTAAATAAAGATAGAAAAAATAAAAGTATAATTTTAATTTTTATATTTTTAAGTTATTTGGGATTAATTACGCTACTACCTTTAAATTTAGTAGAAAGCTTTAATGATTTTAGAGAGATAATAGAAACTACTGGAGAAAATACAAATCCTATATATACATATGGAGGAGGTATTTTAGGTGGATTGCTTTCCTTTGTATTAACAAAATTGTTTGGTTATATGGGTACAATTGTAATACTTTTCACCGTTATTTTAATAAGTATAATATCTATTACTAAAAAAAGCATTCTTAATATGATTAAGAAATTTTTCGTATTTGTATATAAAGTTATCTTAAGCATGTTTAATGGAATTAAAAAAGCTACTAAATCATCTAAAAAATCAAATAACTTAAATCAAAGGAAAAAAAATAAAAAAGAAAAACCGGAAACCTTAGGAAAAAAACAAAAAGAGAATTATCAAATAAAAGGCTACGATGAGCCTAAAGATAAAGATTTAAGTAAAAAGAATGATGTATTAAACTTATCTATAGATAAAAATTCAAAAAAAATAGAGAAAAAAGCAATTAAAAAACAAGAAACAAAAGATGATGTTTCCGAACCTATGATAAAAATGGAAAGCAAAAAAAATGATAAATACAAACTTCCTTCTACAAGTTTATTAACAGAAATAAACAATGAAAATAAAGGTGATGAAAAAAGAGAAATAATGGAGGGAGCAGAGATATTAATAGAAACTCTCAAAAACTTCGGAATAGATTGTAAATTAATCCAAATAAATCGTGGACCTCGTATTACTAGATATGAGTTACAACCTGCCCCGGGAGTTAAGGTAAGTAAAATAACAAATCTATCTAAGGATATTGCATTGAGTTTAGCAAAATCTGACCTTAGAATTGAAGCCCCTATACCGGGGAAAGCTGCTATAGGAATTGAGGTACCAAATAAAAATATGTCTAATGTTACATTAAAAGAAATTCTAGAATCTGATGAATATATAAACAATTACTATGATATACCTTTTGCAATCGGTAAAGATATAGCTGGGCAAAATATAATATCCGATATATCCGGTATGCCCCATTTATTAATAGCTGGAGCAACTGGATCGGGAAAAAGTGTCTGTGTAAACTCACTAATATTAAGTGTACTATTTAAATTAACTCCTGATGAATTAAAAATGATCCTTATAGATCCAAAGGTAGTTGAATTGAATATCTACAATGGAATTCCTCACTTGCTTGTTCCTGTTGTTACTGATGTAAATAAAGCAGCACAGGCCTTAAATTGGGCTGTTCAGGAAATGAGCAACAGGTATGATTTATTTGCCAAAAAAAATGTAAGAGATATTGATTCTTACAACAATAAAGAAAAAGATGACAAACTTCCAAAGATTCTAATAGTCATAGATGAATTAGCTGATTTAATGGCAGCATCACCAAAAGAAGTTGAGGATAGTATAACGAGACTAGCACAGTTAGCAAGAGCTGCTGGCATACATTTGGTTATAGCTACTCAGAGACCATCGGTAGATGTTATTACAGGTACAATAAAAGCAAATATACCAACTAGAATAGCTTTTTCAGTATCTTCATACGTTGATTCAAGAACCATTTTAGATACTAGTGGCGCCGAGAAATTATTAGGTAAAGGTGATATGCTTTATTCACCAGTAGGTTATTCTAAATTTATAAGAATTCAAGGTTCTTTTGTAAGTGATGATGATGTAAAAAAAGTAATAGATTTTTTAAAAGAAACCAACAGCGTGAGAAAAGAAAAAGAAGAAGATAGTCTAGTAGAAATTGACCTAGAAAAAGAACCCATTAGCGAAAAATACGATGATTACATAAAAGAGGCTGTAGAAGTTATATTAAGTGAAGGACAAGCTTCTGTATCATTAATGCAACGTAAATTAAGTGTTGGATATGCCAGAGCAGCTAGAATAATAGATCAATTAGAAGATTTAGGAATAGTAGAAGGACACGTTGGAAGCAAGGCAAGAAATATAATAATGAATGAAGAAGAAATTAAAAATTTAGAAATATATAATAAATAGGGGGACTAATGAAAAAATTCCATATAGTAACTTTAGGATGTTCAAAGAATATTGTAGATTCAGAGTTTATTAGCAACAAATTAAAAACTAAAAACTTAATGTATACCGATAATATGTACGATGCAGAAGTAGTTATTATAAATTCATGTACCTTTATAGAAGATGCAAAAGAAGAATCAATAGATACAATTTTTGATGTAGTAAATTTAAAAAAACAAGGTTATGTGAAATATATTATTTTGACTGGATGTTTATCTCAAAGATATGAAAAAGAACTGGAAAATGAAATACCTGAGATTGACCTATTTTTGGGGACTACAAGTTTTAAGGATATTGATAAACACATTTTTTCATTAACAAAAAGTCATGTAACATCACCATATATAGATAAGGCTATAGATGAAAAAAGAGACTACATAGAAACAGGGCACTATGGGTATATGAAAATTTCTGAGGGATGTGATAATAACTGTACCTACTGCATTATCCCTAAAATAAAAGGAAACTACAGAAGTCGAACTATGGAAAGTCTAGTTGAAGAAGCAAAGGATATGGCTAAAAATGGAGTAAAAGAGCTTATATTAATTGCCCAAGACACCAGTTTATACGGTACAGATATATATGGAGAAAAAAAATTACATGTGCTTTTAGAAAAATTAAGTAAAATCGAGGGTCTGGAATGGATAAGAATTCACTATATGTATCCAGAAGGCATATACGACGAATTAATAAAAGAAATTAAAAATAACGAGAAAGTTCTTAATTATTTTGACATACCTTTACAGCACATAAGTAATAAAGTTTTAAAAAGAATGAATAGAAAGACTGATAAAAAAAGTATCGAAGGTTTAATAAAGAAAATCAGAAAGGAAATAAAAAATCCTGTTATAAGAACAACTTTTATAGTAGGCTTTCCCGGAGAAACAGAAGAAGATTTCCTTCAACTTAAAAATTTTGTAGAAACTTTTAAACTCGAAAGAGTTGGAGTATTCCCATATTCTAGAGAAGAAAATACACCAGCATATAATCTAGATGGACAGCTGGATAAAGAAGTTAAAAATAAAAGAAAAGATATAATATTAGAAATACAAAAATCAAATTCTATAGAATTTTGTGGTAGTTTAGAAGGAAGTAAATTTAAAGTTATAATAGATGAAGTAGTTGATGAAGAAACATATATAGGTAGGACATACATGGATTCTCCTGAAATTGATGGTGTTGTGTATGTTTCAAGTAAGAAAGATTTAGAAGTAGGTAATTTTTATGATGTAATTATTACCGATTCTATGGAATATGATTTGATAGGAGTTGTAGAGAATGAATACAGCGAATAAATTAACTTTTTTAAGGATTTTTTTGATACCTATATTTATGTTCTTGGTTTTATCAAGTAAGGTCGGGTTTAATAAAATATCATTGGTTGTATTTATTATTGCATCTCTTACTGATACTCTAGATGGTTATATAGCAAGACATTACAACCAAATTACTAATTTAGGCAAGTTTCTGGATCCTTTAGCTGATAAACTTTTAGTTATATCAGCACTAGTTTCTTTTACATATGTTAATATACTAAGCCCATGGGTTGTTATAATAGTAATAGGTAGAGAACTTATGATAACAGGATTTAGAACAATAGCAGCAAAAGAGGGAATAGTTCTAGCAGCGAATATATATGGAAAGATAAAAACTATAATACAAATGGTTACTATAATATACACTTTATTCATATATTCTCAAATATTAGAGTATAATATGATATTATATTATGTATTATGGGGTCTTACTACAGCAGCTACAGTTTATTCTGGATATAGGTATATGTGGGACAATAAAAAAATAATTATAAAAAATTGACAAAAAAGAATATTTGTTCTATACTTAAAAGAACGAATGTTCTATTATGAAAGGTGGTTACTATGGAAAAAGAAAAAGCATTGGATATGGCGATAAGCCAAATTGAAAGACAGTACGGAAAAGGTTCCATAATGAAATTAGGAGAAAACACTAAGCTTGATATTGAAACTATTTCAACTGGAGCATTGACTCTAGATATAGCATTAGGCGTAGGGGGATTACCTAGAGGAAGAGTAATTGAAATATATGGACCGGAATCTTCAGGTAAAACAACAGTAGCTCTTCATGCAATTGCAGAAGCTCAAGCAAACGGCGGAATTGCTGCTTTTATAGATGCTGAACATGCATTAGATCCTGGATATGCTAAAAAGTTAGGTGTTAAAATAGATGACTTGATATTATCTCAACCAGATACAGGAGAACAGGCATTAGAAATAGCAGAAGCTTTAGTCAGAAGTGGGGCGGTAGATATAGTT
>DPPH01000282.1:6153-6408 GCA_003539375.1 Clostridiales bacterium | reverse complement strand
GAGTGGGGCGGTAGATATAGTTGTAATTGATTCTGTTGCAGCATTAGTACCAAAAGCTGAACTAGAAGGGAATATGGGTGATGCCCATGTAGGTTTACAGGCTAGACTGATGTCCCAAGCTTTAAGAAAGCTATCAGGAGCTATTAAAAAATCAAATACTACTGCAATTTTTATAAATCAATTAAGAGAAAAAGTAGGAGTAATGTTCGGAAATCCTGAAACAACTTCTGGGGGTAGAGCCCTTAAGTTCTACTC
>DPPH01000282.1:5734-5916 GCA_003539375.1 Clostridiales bacterium | reverse complement strand
TCAGTAAGATTAGACGTAAGAAGAATAGAAACCTTAAAAGATAAAAATGAAATGATAGGAAATAGAACCAGGGTAAAAGTAGCAAAAAATAAGGTAGCACCTCCTTTTAAAAAGGCAGAATTTGATATTATATATGGAGAAGGTATATCAAATGAGGGTTGTATATTAGATGTAGGAGTTGA
>DPPH01000282.1:5213-5554 GCA_003539375.1 Clostridiales bacterium | reverse complement strand
ATATTATGTTTGGAGAGGGTATTTCTAAAATGGGTGAGCTTATTGACTATGGTGTTAAACTTGATATTGTTGATAAAGCAGGAGCTTGGTACTCTTATGGAGATGTTAGACTAGGACAAGGTAGAGATAATTCAAAACAATTTCTAATGGAAAATAGAGAAATAATGGACGAAATAGAGAATAAAGTTAGAGAAAAATATAATTTACAGAAAAAACAAGGAAAAACTGAAAGTAAAAAGGAAGAAAAAGAGAATAAATAACAAAAAAGAAAGGAAATCCTTTCTTTTTTTTATATATCTTGACACAGTGATTAAAAGATAATAAAATGAATAATATAGTTT
>DPPH01000282.1:0-5201 GCA_003539375.1 Clostridiales bacterium | reverse complement strand
TAATGGAAAATAGAGAAATAATGGACGAAATAGAGAATAAAGTTAGAGAAAAATATAATTTACAAAAAAAACAGACAAAACCTGAAGATAAAAAAGAAGAAAAAGATAATAAATAATAAAAAAGAAAGGAAATCCTTTCTTTTTTTTATATATCTTGACACAGTGATTAAAAGATAATAAAATGAATAATATAGTTTTTCAGTTAATTAGAATAATATGTTTGTATATATTATATTCGTAACTTGAAAAGTAAATACTCGGAGGTGACAAAATTTGATTAATTATATTTTAGTCGGTGGAGTTGCTTTAATAATTGGCTTATTGCTAGGGATTGTTATTCGAAAGAATGTTGCTGAAAGCAAAATTAAAAGTGCTGAAGCAGAAGCAAGAAGAATAATTGAAGATGGCATTAAAGATTCTGAGACCAAGAAAAAAGAAGCTATTATTGAGGCTAAAGACGAGATTCACAAAATGCGCAACGAAGCCGAAAGAGAAAATAAAGAGAGAAGAAATGAACTTAAAAAACTAGAAACAAGATTATTAAAAAAAGAAGAAACATTGGATAAAAAAAGTGAAATAACAGAACAAAGAGAAGAAAACTTAAACAAAAGAACAAAACAAATTGAAATCAAAGAGAAGCAAATTCATGAAATTGAAGAAAGACAGAGAGTTGAATTAGAAAAAATATCCGGATTATCTACAGAAGAAGCTAAAAATATGCTGTTAGATGGTATTAAAAAGGATGTTGAACATGAAGCAGCAATTATGGTTAAAGAAATTGAAAGAGAAGCAAAAGAAAATGCAGATAGAAAAGCAAGAGAAGTTATCAGTTATGCAATTCAAAAGTGTGCAGCTGATCATGTTGCTGAAACTACTGTTTCTGTTGTAGATCTACCAAATGACGAAATGAAAGGTAGAATTATAGGTAGGGAAGGTAGAAACATAAGAGCCCTAGAAACCTTAACAGGAATTGATTTAATCATAGATGATACTCCAGAAGCCGTTGTTATATCAGGATTTGATCCTATCAGAAGAGAAGTGGCTAGAATAGCCTTAGAAAAACTAATAAATGATGGTAGAATACATCCTGCAAGAATTGAAGAAATGGTTGATAGAGCTAAAAAAGAAATTGATATTGAGATTAAAGAAGAAGGAGAAAAAGCTGCCTTTGATACAGGTGTAAATAATATACATCCTGAAATCATTAAATTATTAGGTAGATTAAAATATAGAACAAGCTACGGACAAAACGTACTTAAACATTCTATAGAAGTTGCATACTTAAGCAGTATAATGGCCGCTGAGTTAGGTGCAGATGTTAGATTAGCAAAAAGAGCTGGCTTACTTCATGATATAGGAAAAGCAGTTGATCATGAAATCGAAGGACCTCATGTAACTATAGGTGCTGATATGGCTAAAAGATACAGAGAGAGTAAGGAAGTTATTAATGCTATTGCAGCTCACCACAACGATATTGAACCTGACACAATAGAAGCAGTATTAGTTCAAGCAGCAGATGCTATATCAGCTGCAAGACCTGGTGCTAGAAGAGAAACTCTAGAATCTTACATTAAAAGACTAGAAAAACTTGAAGAAATTGCGAATTCTTTTGAAGGTGTAGATAAGTGTTATGCAATCCAAGCTGGAAGAGAAGTAAGAATAATGGTAAAACCTGAGAAAGTTAACGATTCAGGAATGGTTATGGTTTCAAGGGATATAGTTAAAAGAATAGAATCAGAATTAGAATATCCAGGTCAAATTAAAGTTAATGTAATAAGAGAAACAAGATCAGTAAGTTATGCAAAATAGATAATTTGAAAGAAGTAAACTTTAGTTTACTTCTTTTCTTATTTTAAAGAGGTGATTAAAATAGAAAGGAAAAAATACAACAATCCATTAATAGTAAGATATGCAAGTGATGAAATGAGCTATATATTTTCAGATGAAAATAAATTTTCAAATTGGAGAAAATTGTGGGTAGCTTTAGCAGAATCACAAAGGCAGTTGGGTTTAAATATTACCGAAGAACAAATAAATGAATTAAAAGATAATATTTATAATATTGATTTTGATTTAGCTTCAAAAAAAGAAAAAGAATTTAGACATGATGTAATGGCCCACGTACATACATATGGAACCCAGTGTAAAAAGGCAATGCCTATTATACATTTAGGTGCAACTAGTGCTTTTGTTGGTGATAACACTGATATTATTTTATTAAAAGAAGCTTCAGTATTAATTAAGAAAAAATTAGCAAAACTTATGAAAGAAATATCAAAATTTTCTATTGAATACTGTGAAACTCCAACTCTTGGATATACACACTTTCAACCAGCTCAACTTACAACAGTAGGGAAGAGAGCCACCTTATGGCTACAAGATTTATATTACGATTATTTAGATTTACAATATGAAATAGAAAGCTTGAAATTAAGAGGTGCAAAAGGGACTACAGGAACCCAGGCTAGCTACATGAAGCTTTTTGACGATGATGAAGAAAAAGTAAAAGAATTGGATTATTTAGTAGCTAAAAAGATGGGTTTTGAAGAGGTATACGATGTTACAGGCCAAACTTATCCAAGAAAAGTAGATTATAAAATATTATCCAAATTAAATGGCATAGCTCAAAGTTTACATAAAATGACAAACGACATAAGATTGCTCCAAAATCTTAAAGAAATCGAAGAACCTTTTGGAAAAAAACAAATAGGTTCATCAGCTATGGCCTATAAGAGAAATCCAATGAGGAGTGAAAGAATTGCATCCTTATCAAGATACATTATTAATATAACTGGAAGTACATCAGATACAGCTGCGACACAATGGTTTGAAAGAACCTTAGATGATTCGGCTAACAGACGATTAACTATACCTGAGAGCTTTTTAGCTTGTGATGCATCCATAGATATAGCTACAAACATTTTCCAAGGTATAATCGTGAATAAAAAGGTTATCGAAAAACACATAAATGATGAATTACCTTTTATGGCTACCGAAAACATAATCATGGAATTAGTAAAAAAAGGCGGAGATCGTCAAGAATTACATGAACAAATAAGAGTGCTTTCTATGGAAGCTGCAAAAGAAGTCAAAGAAAAAGGAAAAGAAAATGATTTAATAGATAGGATAGCATTATCTGAAGAATTAAATATTACTAGAGAAGAAATCGAAGACTTATTAGATCCAATTAAATTTATCGGTAGAAGTAAAAATCAAACAATAGAATTTATTAATAGAAAAATAAATCCAATATTAGAAAAATATAATTTTAATGATGAAGAAGAAATTGAATTAAAAGTATAGTCAAAAAAAGAGCTTAATTTAGAAAAAGATTCTATTTTAAGTTCTTTTTTGATAAATTTTTTTTAAATAAAAAATAATAAAAAGACAAGGCTTAAAATGCGATTTAAGGAAATAAATTAATAATAGGCGTATATTTGCATTAAAGTAAATAAAAATATCTTGAAACTAAAATAAAAGCCGCACAGTGGAGGCTTAGATAAAATAATCGAAAAACCTTGTTTTAAAGAGCTAAAAGTGTTAAAATTAAAGAAATTGATTACTTATGTCGCAAAATATACATTTTGCGACAAATTAAAAATAAAGAAAAGGAGTAATTTTATGAACTTTTACGACGCACCTCCACTTTTATCCAATTATTTAAATTATTTAAAATCAATTAAAGGAAAATCAAAAAATACTATTAACGAATATTTTTATGATCTGAGATTATTTTACAGATATTTCTTAGGTACCTCCCAAAAAATAAATTTTGAAGATTTTGAAGAAATTAATATTTCTGAATCTTCTGAAGATTTTTTGAAAAATTTAAAAATCCAGGACCTCCACTCTTATATTACATATTTGGATGAATATAGAAAAATTAACAACAAAACAAAATCTCGCAAGATAGCTTCAATTAAATCCTTCTTCAAGTATTTACACAGCGTTATTGAAGTTATAGATTCTAACCCTACTTTAAAGCTTGAATCTCCTAAATCAAGTGTTAGGCATCCTGTATATTTAGATCTTGAAAAAGCTAGACGCTTGTTAAACAACATTGAAGGAAGAAATAAAATTAGGGATGAAGCTATTATAATGGTATTTCTAAACTGTGGCGTTAGATTATCTGAGCTGGTAAGTATTGACATTTCAAAGATTTCGGGCGATAACCTGACTGTTATAGGTAAAGGCAATAAAGAACGTACCGTTTACCTTAATGATGTTACCAAGAAATCAATTGATAAATATTTAGAAAAACGACCAAAAGCATTACGCGGCCATGAAGACGCATTATTTTTAAGTAATAGAAAAAAAAGAATTTCACCTAAAGCTGTACAGCATTTAGTAGAAAAACATTTAAAAAATGCAGGATTAGATACAGATAAGTATTCTCCCCATAAACTTAGACATACAGCAGCAACCCTGATGTATCAGTATGGAGATGTTGATATTAGAGCTCTACAATCCATTTTAGGACACGAAAATATAGCAACTACACAGATATATACCCATGTTAACGAAGAACGACTTAAAAAAGCTGTAGACAAAAATCCACTAAACGATTTAGATAAGTAAAAAAAAATTTTAGCGGAAAAATCTAATTTTTGAACTTTATAACCGTTAAAACTCAAAAAAAATAAATTAAGTAAATAGTTGTATTTTGAACTTTATAATTTAAATTTAGAGCATCTATAGGTTGTTTAAGATGCTCTTTTCACTAAAAGAAATGTATTTTTTTCTGTCTTAAACCTTTGCAATGTGGACAAGAAATCATATTTCTGTGCTGATAAAAAATTCTTAGTCTAGGTGACATAAAATATTTATAATTGCAATCCTTGCAAATCCACCATACTTTATACGAGTAAGTGTCTAAAATATATTCAGAATTACATAATAAATAATTATTAGTATAATCCCATTCTTCCATTAAATCTTCATGTTTTACCTTAAAAGAATTATACCCATGCAAAAGTTTTGTTCCTTTGCAATAAGGACAAGAATCATCACTAAGTTCACGTTCATTTATAGGTCTAGTATATTCTCCATTGCAAGTTGGACATATCCAATAAACCCAAGTACTAGTACTTTTAATATATGTTTCAGGACCACGTTCATTTGAAGGACTCCATTCTTTTGATAACTCAAAATCTGTATCAAGTAAGGAATTATATCCCAATAAGGCTCTCCCTTTGTTGCAA
>DPPH01000207.1:3608-4002 GCA_003539375.1 Clostridiales bacterium | reverse complement strand
TTCTGGGAATTAGCTGAAAAAATAGTTGATCCCCTTGTAGATTTATCAGAAAAAAACACTTCTCCTTCTATAGAAAGGTCAGTACTAATGAGAATGGGATTCTCAAGTATTGAATCAACTGCTATAGTAGAAGGAGTACTTGATAGAGGATTAATAAGTAAAGGAGCCGGTCATGTAGTATATAAAGCGGCTAAGTTAAACAACCTTGAAATCAGAGAAGCAGGAGAAAAATTAGTTGAAGGTGAACTATGGGATACTGTAGTTGAAGCATTTCAAGGAGGTGCAAAATAATGGAATTTAAACCAAATGACAAACTAAATGTAGAAAACATATTAAAAGATTTAGATAAATACGTACCAAAAAGAAGAGGATGGCATTGGAGAGAAGGTTCAGG
>DPPH01000207.1:0-3357 GCA_003539375.1 Clostridiales bacterium | reverse complement strand
GTTGGAAAGTTTGAGTATTTAGATTCATCAGAAAGTCTAAAAAACAGTGTTCCTCTTCCTTCAGCTCACTACTTCAATGATATAGACCCTCAGCCTAAGAACGTAATTACAACAGAAATCGCATCTGGAAGATTTGAAGATGATATAAGAAGAATGAGAATGGCTGCTTGGCACGGAGCAGATCATCTGATGGTTATAAGAACAGCAGGACAAAGTCACTTTGATGGTCTTATCGAAGGTACTCCTCAAGGAATTGGTGGAATACCAATAACTCGAAAACAAGTTAGAGCTCAAAGAAGAGCATTAGACATAATAGAGGAAGAAGTTGGAAGAAAAATCAACTACCATTCATATGTAAGTGGAGTTGCCGGACCAGAAATTGCAGTAATGTTTGCAGAAGAAGGAGTAAACGGTGCCCATCAGGATCCTCAGTACAACGTACTTTACAGAAACATAAACATGGTAAGGTCTTTTGTTGATGCTGCAAATGCTAAGAAAATATTAGGTTGGGCTGATATTGCACAGATAGATGGAGCCCATAATGCCAATGCAACAGCTAGAGAAGCATGGAAGGTTATGCCAGAATTAATGGTACAACACGCTATCAATTCAATGTTTTCAGTTAAGGCAGGAATTAAAAAAGAAAATATTTGTCTTTCAACAGTTCCTCCAACAGCTCCTCCAGCACCATCAATGGCATTAGATTTACCTTATGCTATAGCTTTAAGAGAATTATTTAAAGATTATAAAATGAGAGCACAGCAAAACACAAAATATATGGGTTCTTCAACAAGAGAAGCAACAGTTACCCATACTTTAAATCTTTTAATATCTCAACTTACAAGAGCAGAGATTCAATCTACAATTACTCCTGATGAAGGAAGAAATGTACCTTGGCACATATACAATATTGAAGGTACTGATACAGCTAAACAAGCTCTTGTAGGCATGGACGGATTGATGGAGATGCTTGAAATTAAAAGAGATAAAGATCCTCTCAAGTCAAAAATTAGAGAATTAAAGGAAAGAGCAGTTCTGTTTATGGAAGAAATTTTGGAAACAGGCGGTTACTTTAAAGCAGTAGAAGAAGGATTCTTTGTTGATTCAGGACAGTATCCTGAAAGAAATGGTGATGGAATCGCAAGAAAAATAGAAGGTGGAGTAGGTTCTGGTACTGTTTACGAAAGAGATGAAGATTATATGGCTCCTGTAACAGCATTTTTCGGTTACAACAATGTTGGACAGTACGATAAAGATGCGGTAAATGACCCATCAAAATTAATAGATGGATCTACCTTTGAAAAGCCTGAGAAAGTTGTATTTATAGACGAACTTGATCCTGAAGATAATGTAAATTTAAGACTTGAGGAAAGTAAGAAATATAGGGAAGCAAAAAAAGTTATTAAGCCGGAAATGGAATGGGCAGGAGACGGAATAGTTCAAACTACAATGTTTTTACCTGTTGACGAAAGAACTGCAGAATTTGCAGCCATTGAAGTTGGAAAAAAGATGGGACTTAAGGATGTTGAAGTAATACATAAAGAAGTAATGCATCCAGCAGAAGGTACTAGAGTTGAAATTAAAGGTAAAGTAGCTTTTGATATTGATAGAGAAAAATTAGTTATTCCACCTAAACCGGATGTAATGAGCGATGATCAAATAAGAGAAGAGGTAGAAAAAGATCCTATGAAAATAGTAGCCGGTACCGTAGGCGAAGATGAACACTCTGTAGGATTAAGAGAGATAATAGATATAAAACATGGTGGTATTGAAAAATATGGAATTGACTGTGAATACCTAGGCACAAGTGTTCCCGTAGAAAAATTAGTTGATGCAGCTATCGAGCTTAATGCTGATGCTATACTTGCTTCTACAATAATAAGCCACGATGATATACACTATAAAAATATGAAAAAACTTCATGAACTTTGTATAGAAAAAGGTATCAGAGATAAAGTAATGATACTTACCGGAGGAACCCAAGTTTCAAACGAGTTAGCAGAAAAAATGGGAGTAGATGCCGGATTTGGAAGAGGAACGAAAGGAGTTCATGTAGCAACATTTCTTGTTAAAAAAAGAAAGGAAATGCGAGATGAAAGTTGATATCCTTGTAGCAGAAATTGGTAGTACAACGACTGTTATTAATGGATTTGTGGGAATTGGCAGCTCCTGTCCTAAATTTATAGGACAGGGGCAAGCCCCTACTACAGTCCTAGAGGGAGACGTAAATATAGGTTTAAAGAATGCAATAGAAAATATGAGGAAAAACATCAATACTGATGAAATAACCTATGATAAACTCTTTGCAACAAGTTCTGCAGCCGGTGGACTGAAAATGACCGTACATGGATTAGTATATGATATGACTGCTAGAGCAGCTAAGGAGGCGGCATTAGGAGCTGGTGCTAATATACATATGGTTACTGCCGGTAAATTAAGAAGAACAGACCTAAAAAAAATAAAAGAAATTAAGCCAAACATAATATTAATAGCAGGTGGTGTTGATTACGGAGAAAGAGACACTGCTATTTATAATGCAGAGTTAATAGCTGATTTAGGAGTAGATGCACCGGTAATATATGCTGGAAACATTGAAAATCAGGAAGAAATCAAGCTCATTTTTGAAGAAACTAATAATAAACTTTATATAGTTGAAAATGTTTATCCGAAAATAGATGAGTTGAATATAGAACCTACAAGAAAAGTTATTCAGGATGTTTTTGAAGAACACATAACCCACGCTCCTGGGATGAAAAAAGTACATGAAATGGTTAATGGATCTATCGTACCTACACCTGGAGCTGTAATGCTATCATCTAAATTATTATATGAAAGTATAGGTGATTTAGTAACCTTTGATGTTGGAGGAGCTACTACCGATGTACACTCAGTAACAGAAGGTTCTGAAGAAGTAAATAGAATTCTTATAAGTCCTGAACCAAAAGCTAAGCGAACCGTAGAAGGTGACCTAGGTGTATATGTAAACATGAGAAATATAGTTGAACTAATAGGAAAAGAAAATATAATGAGCTCTTTAGGTATGGATGGAGAAAGTTTAGATGAATTTTTAGATAATCATAAGCCAATCCCTGAAACAAATCAAGAGAAGGATTTCGTTGAATTGCTAACTAAAGAAGCTGCGAAAATTTCTTTAAAAAGACATTCAGGTATATTTAGAGATTTATACTCTAGTTCTGGTAAGAAAAAAGTAGCGGAAGGTAAAGATTTAACCAATGTTAAATACATAGTAGGTACGGGAGGTGCATTAACTAGACTTCCTAATAGATTGAACATTATCAAAGATATACTTGAAAGTGGAAAAGGAAATGAAATGTTCCCAAATAAGGACTGTAAAGT
>DPPH01000243.1:8382-9114 GCA_003539375.1 Clostridiales bacterium | reverse complement strand
AGTATAAACCCTCAAAGCTTTAACCAAAATACATTGGTTAATTTAAATAGAGATCAGGATTTATCTGAATTAGAAAAATATTTTAAACTATGTAAAAATAAAAATATATCTATTAATTCAGATCTGATTTTAGGGCTCCCGGGGGAGAATTTTATAGATTTCAAAAATTCTCTAGATAAGTTAATTAAACTTAATCCTGATAATATTACAGTACACACCCTATCAATCAAGAATAATTCGGGGATAAGTAAAGAAAAACTAATGTCAGAAAAAGAACTTTTAGATTCATATAATTATGCTAAATCAAAACTTAAATCACAAAATTACCAACCATACTATCTATACAGGCAAAAAGATATTGTGGAAAACTTAGATAATATAGGGTATTCTAAATCAAATAAAGAATCCCTTTACAATATGAACATGATAGAAGAATCCCAGACTGTAATTTCAGCTGGATTGGGAAGTGTAACTAAAATCATTGGAAATACTGGTATTAAAAGAATACCTTACAATAAAAGTTTTAAAGATTATTACCATAAATATATTTATGTAAACCAAAATAAAGAAGAATATTTGAAAAAGATTCTGGAGGAGGAATAATGGTAGAAAAAAAGAACTTTAAACCTACAATTAAATGCGGTCTTTTAAGACAAGACCATATAGGAGAAACAGTAGTAGTAACTGGATGGACTCAAAAGCAAAGAAGCCTTGGAGGCCTTGTATTTGTTG
>DPPH01000243.1:7760-8185 GCA_003539375.1 Clostridiales bacterium | reverse complement strand
AGCCTTGGAGGCCTTGTTTTTGTTGACTTAAGAGATATTAGCGGCTTAGTACAGATTGTATTCGATGATAAAGAAAATAAAGAACTTTTAGAAAAAAGTGAAGAAATAAAATCTGAATATGTTATTGGCATAGAGGGAGTTGTAAGAGAGAGACAGTCTAAAAACCCTAATATGCCTACTGGAGATATAGAAATATATGCAAAAGACTTAAAAATATTCAGTGAATCTGATACACCACCGATATATATAAAAGACGATGATGATATATCAGAAGACTTGAGACTTAAGAATAGGTTCTTAGAGCTTAGAAAACCTTACATGCAGAGTAACCTAAAGGTAAGAAGCAAAACTGTAAATATCATTAGAAATTTTATGGAAGAAAAAGGGTTTTTAGAAATAGAAACTCCTATTTTAAACAAACCTAC
>DPPH01000243.1:0-7449 GCA_003539375.1 Clostridiales bacterium | reverse complement strand
CCGCAAATTTTCAAACAGCTTCTTATGGTATCAGGATATGATAGATACTATCAGATAGCTAAGTGTTTTAGAGATGAAGATCTAAGAGCAAACAGACAGCCGGAATTTACTCAACTTGATATGGAAATGTCTTTTGTAGATGAAGAAGATATAATTAAAATAAATGAAGAGTTGGTAAAAAGAATTTTTAAAGAAGTATTAGACTATGAAGTTGATACACCTATTAAAAGAATGACTTATACAGAAGCAATGAATAGGTACGGTACAGACAAACCTGACTTGAGATTTGGATTTGAATTCAAAAATCTTACATACATGTTTGAAAATTCTAAATTTAATGCTTTTAAAAGTAATACAAAAAAAGGCAAATCCGTTAAGGGAATTGTAGTAGAAGGTAAATCTAAAGAATTTTCAAGAAATAAGATTTCTAAATTGGAAAAATATATCAAGACCTATAATGCTAAAGGATTAGCCTGGTTTAAATATGAAGATGGGTCGCTAGATTCCCCTATTAACAAATTCTTATCTAAAGAAGAACTAGACACTATCATAAAGGATTTAGATCTTAAAGAAAAGGATATAGTATTTGTAGTAGCAGATGAAAATAATAACGTAAATAATGCTTTAGGAGCTTTAAGAAAGAAAATAGCAGAAGATTTAGACCTAATAAACAATGATGTGTTTGAGATGCTATGGATTACAGAATTTCCTTTACTGGAATATGATGAAGAAGAAGGAAGATATGCCGCTAAACACCATCCTTTCACAAGTCCTACAGATGAAGATATGGATAAATTAGAAACCGACCCTGGTTCTGTAAAAGCAAAGGCTTACGATTTAGTTATTAATGGAGAAGAACTTGGGGGAGGAAGTATAAGGATAACAAATTCTAAACTTCAAAATAGAATGTTTAGGGTTTTAGGTATTACAGAAGAAGAAGCTGACAGAAAATTTGGCTTCCTACTAGATGCTTTTAAATACGGAGTTCCTCCACATGGAGGCATTGCTTTTGGTTTAGATAGACTTATTATGACTCTTACTGATTCTAAAAATATCAGAGACGTAATAGCTTTTCCGAAGACTCAAAAAGCAACCTGTCTACTGTCTAATGCTCCAACAGACGTAGACAAAAAACAATTAGAAGAGTTAGGATTGAAGATAATTGAATAATAAACCATATCAGAGAAGCGAATTAATATATAAGGATAAAATTAAAAAAATAAAAGATTCTAACATAATAATATTTGGACTAGGCGGCGTAGGTAGTGTAGCCGCCGAATCTATTTCAAGAAACTTTATAAAAAATCTAACTATTGTTGATTACGATATCTACGAAGTATCCAACTTAAATAGACAGCTTTATTCCAACTACGATAATATTGGAAAAAAGAAAGTAGATGTTTTAAAAGAAAATATCAAAAAACACTGTAAGGATACAAATATTGTAGCTAGGGGAGAGAAAGTTACAGATTCTAATATAGAAGGATTTTTCAATATAAATTACGACTATGTTATAGATGCTGTAGACGATGTAAAGGCAAAGTTAGCTATCATTAAATACTGTAGGGATAATAATATTCCGGTTGTAAGCTGTATGGGTACCGGCAATAGGATTAACCCACAAATGCTAACTATTGATGATATTTTTAAAACTTTTAACTGTCCTTTAGCAAAGAAAATGAGAAAAGAACTTAAAAGGTTAGGAATTTTATCCCTAGATACTGTGTTTTCAAAAGAAAAACCAGTAGAAACTGTAGATAAAAAACTAGGAAGCACATCCTTTGTTCCTGGTTCTGCTGGACTTTTACTGGCATCTTATGTTATAAATAAAATAGCCTTTGAAGAATAGGAAGTGATGAAATGAAAAAAATAGGACAAGTAGTTCATATAGATAAGGAAGAAGCTTTGGTAAAAGTACCTAGAGCATCATCCTGTGGAGATAATTGTTCATCCTGCAGCAGTGGTTGCAGCGACAGTGGACATATCATAAGAATCAAAAATGACGACTACCATACTGGAGAGTTTGTTGAGTTAAATGCCAGAGCTAAAAACATACTATTATATTCTGTTTTAGCTTACGGATTACCTTTAATAATAATGATAGTTACAATTGCTTACTCCATGAATACTTTACAATTAGGAGAAGCAGTAGCTGGATTAATGGGATTAGTTTCCTTAATAGCTTCTTATTTCATTATGAAAGCTATCGACAAATACTTACTTAAAGATACTTTAATTATAGAAGATATAAGAAAACTCTAAGAGGTGTAAGATATGAGTGATAATAAAAAATTAATCAACAGACTTAAAAGAATAGAAGGACAGATAAAGGGTATAGAAAGAATGATAGAAGAAGAAAAATTCTGTGGAGACATTCTTACCCAAATTACCGCTGCAAAATCAGCATTAAACAGCGTCGGTGGTATAGTCCTTGAAAATTACACGAAAGATTGTATAAAAAGCAGAGTTCAACATGAAGATCCTGAAAAGGCACTGGATGAATTAATCGAAATTATCGTAAAATACAGTAAAAAGTAAAGGAGAGTAAAATGTTTGAAAATGTAAAAAAAGCAGATGAAGAAATTTACAATTCCATACAAAGGGAAATTGAAAGACAGCACAGAAATATTGAACTTATAGCTTCAGAAAATATAGTATCAAAGGCAGTTCTTGAAGCTATGGGAAGTCAGCTTACAAATAAATATGCTGAAGGTTATCCTAATAAGAGATACTATGGAGGATGTGAGTTTGTAGATGAAGTAGAAATACTAGCTATAGAAAGACTTAAAAAACTATTTAATGCAGAACATGCTAACGTACAGCCTCATTCTGGCTCAAGCGCCAACATAGCTGTATATTTTGCTTTCTTAGAACCAGGAGATAAGATACTTGGGATGAATCTTTCAGAAGGTGGTCACCTTACCCATGGAAGTCCTGTAAATTTTTCAGGGAAACAATATGAAATCATTCCTTACGGAGTAGATAAAGAAACTGAAACTATAGATTACGATCAGGTAAAAAAATTAGCATTAAAAGAAAAACCAAAAATGATAATTGCAGGAGCAAGTGCATATTCTAGAATCATAGACTTTAAGAAATTTAGAGAAATTGCCGATGAAGTTGGAGCTATATTAATGGTAGATATGGCACATATTGCAGGATTAATAGCAGCAGGATTACATCCAAACCCAGTAGAATATGCAGACGTAGTTACTACTACTACTCATAAGACATTGAGAGGACCAAGAGGTGGAGCAATTCTTTGTAAGAAAGAACATGCAAAAAAAATTGATAAAGCAATTTTCCCGGGAACTCAAGGTGGACCATTGATGCATGTAATAGCTGCAAAAGCTGTATCCTTTAAAGAAGCTTTACAAGATGATTTTAAAGAATATCAGAAACAAATAATTAAAAATGCTAAAGTGTTAGCTGAAGAATTTGCTAAAAGAGATTTCAGAGTAGTTTCTGGTGGTACAGATAACCACCTTATGCTTTTAGACCTTAGAAGTAAAAATATTACAGGGAAAGATGCAGAAAAATTACTTGATGAAATAAACATTACTGTAAATAAAAACACTATCCCTGATGATCCAGAAAGCCCATTTGTTACCAGTGGCATTAGAGTAGGTACTCCGGCCATAACTACCATGGGTCTTAAAGAAGAAGATATGTCGGAACTTGCAGATATTATAAATGATGCTATACTTAAAAAGCAGGATAAAGAAAAACTAATTGAAAGAGTTGCTAAATTAAGCGCAAAGGCGGATAATAATTAATAAAAATATGGAAAATGATTTTTTTAGTAGAAGTTATGAAAAGTTTATAGATAAAAATAAACCTTTAGCCGATCGAATGAGACCGGAAACTCTGGATGAGTTTTTTGGTCAAGAACACATAATAAGTGAAGGTAAAATGCTTAGGAGGATGATAGAAGCGGATATGATAAGCTCTATCATCCTTCATGGACCTACTGGAAGCGGTAAGACAACTTTAGGTAAAATAATTGCAGAACAAACGAAAAAAACTTTTAAAGTCCTTAATGCAGTTACTTCAGGTGTAAAAGATATTAAGCAGTATATTCAGGAAGCCATAAATGATATATCTATGCACAATAGACAGACCATAGTTTTTATAGATGAGATACACAGGTTTAATAAGCTTCAGCAGGATGCTCTCCTGCCCTATGTAGAAAATGGAACCATAATTCTCATAGGAGCAACTACAGAAAATCCTTACTTTGAAGTTAACAACGCCCTCTTGTCAAGATCTACAATATTTGAACTAAAGCCATTAACAGCGGAGAATATTAAAAGACTGTTGGAATATACCATTGAAAACGAAAAAAAGGGACTTGGGAAAAAACCTATAGTAGTTCACGATGAAGCTCTAGAAATTATAGCAAACTACTCCAATGGAGACGGTAGAAAAGCTTTAAATGCCTTAGAACTAGCAGTTACAACTACTAAAAATAATAAAGATGGAAATATTGAAATTACAAGAGACGTAGCAAGGGAAAGCATTCAAAAAAATACTAATTTCTACGATAAAAACGGAGATAAGCATTACGACTATATATCGGCTTTCATTAAAAGTATGCGGGGTTCAGATCCTGATGCAGCCCTTTTTTATCTAGCAAAAATGCTGGTTGCAGGAGAGGACCCTAAGTTTATAGGCAGGAGAATTATCATCTGTGCATCTGAAGATGTAGGTAATGCAGACCCTAAAGCCTTAGAAGTCGCCGTAAATGCATTTAAAGCTGTAGAGATTATCGGTATGCCTGAAGCTAGGATACTTTTAGCCCAAGCTGTAGTATATATAGCATGTGCTCCTAAAAGCAATACTTCCTACATGGGTATTAATAGGGCAATGTCTAAAGCTGAAAAATCAAACATAAATGTTCCAAGCTACTTAAAAGATGAAAGCTATAAACAAGATAAAGATACAAGTGACGGTATATACAAATACCCTCATAACTACAAATACAACTATGTAAAACAAAGATACTTACCGAAAGGAATAAATGATAAGTTTTATAATCCGGGAAACATAGGTTACGAAAAGAAGATGAAAAAATACTTAGAGTATCTTGAAAACCTGGATAAAGAGGTGCAGAAATGATAAAAAAAATACAAATAGAAAATCTATACAGCGATAGTTTTATAGATGAAATAAAAGACAGTACAAAAAATCTAAAAGAAGATAAGTCTTACAACGTTATAATTGAATACTACAATGAAAAAATACTTTCATCAGGACAGGAACTTGAAAACTGTGAAGTAAGTAAAGACCAACTTCTACTAAAAAAGAAAATTAGAAATTTTTACGAAAGTAAAAACATCAACATAAAAAAGCTGTATATTCTTGGATCTAAAGATTATACTTTAATGGAGGAAGCCAACTTTGCAGTAGAAGAAGCTGACACAAAAGAAGAGACTAAGGATATTATATGGCCTTGCAAGGAAATATTTTTCTACGACGGTGGAAAGAGAATTCTTGATGATATGCTGTACAATAACGAAATAGATATTGTAGAATACGAAAACCAGATCAAAACTTTAAAATACGAGTTTGGTCTTCTTGATGAATTCGAAGATGAATTATACCTTAACTAATTCATCTTTTTTTCTTGTAATCTTGACAAAACAAGTAGGGTATTGTATACTTTTTATACCCTATAAAATAAGTCGGGATTAGGAGGAAAAAGATGCTTTTATCAACAAAAGGAAGATATGGGCTAAAAGCTTCACTGGAGTTGGCCTTTTTTTATGGAAAAGGTCCAATAAACTTAAAGTCTATTTCAGAAAAATACAGCATACCTGAGAGCTATTTAGAACAGCTTTTAGCTAAACTAAAAAAATCAGGATATATTGAGACTATTAGAGGTAAGCAGGGTGGATACCTACTAGCAAAAGAACCGAAAGATATTACCGTAGGTATGATACTTAGAGCATTAGAAGGAGACATAAGTTCTTCTGATTGCCTTAAAAATGATAAATGCGGTAAAGAAAATACCTGTGTAACCCGAATAATTTTTGAAGATATAGAAAAAAGCATAAACAATATAATCGACAACACTACGTTACAAGACATGGTACAAAAAAGAAATGAATTTCCCAAGGAGGCTCGTCAATGAGAAAAGTATATTTTGACAATGCAGCGACTACAAGAGTAAAAGATGAAGTAATAGAAGAAATGCAAAAATATTACAGTGAATTATACGGAAATCCCTCTAGTATTTACAACTTCGGTCAGCTGGCAAAAAAAGCAGTAGAAAACTCAAGAGTAAAAGTAGCAAGATTGCTAAACAGCAATCCTGATGAAATATATTTCACCGGTGGAGGTTCTGAAGCTGATAACTGGGCTATTAAAGGAATACTTTCTGCCAACGAAAAAAAAGGAAACCATATAATAACAACTAAAATTGAACACCATGCAATATTACACACCTGTGAATATTTAGAAAAAAAGGGTGCAGAAGTAACCTATCTAGATGTAGATGAAAATGGACTTGTAGACATTAAGCAGTTGGAAGAATCCATCAAAGACAATACTGTACTTATAAGCATAATGTTCGCAAATAATGAAATAGGAACTGTTCAACCTATTAAAGAAATTGGAGAAATTGCTAAAAAACACGATATTTACTTCCATACCGATGCAGTCCAGGCAGTAGGTAATGAAGTAATAGATGTTAAAGATATGAATATAGATTTATTATCTTTATCAGCTCATAAAATTCACGGACCGAAAGGTGTAGGTGCCCTATACATTAAAAAAGGTACTCGAATTCATAACCTAATCCACGGTGGTGCTCAAGAGAAGAATAAAAGAGCAGGTACAGAAAATGTACCTGGAATAGCAGGGTTAGGCAAAGCAGCTGATATAGCCTATAATAATTTCGACCAAAAAAGAGAAAAACTAATAAAACTAAGAGATAGATTAATCGAAAAAATAGATAAAGAAATTCCAGAGTGTCAGTTAAACGGACATAGAGAAAAAAGATTACCGGGAAATGTAAACTTTTCATTTAAGTATATAGAGGGAGAATCCCTTCTACTGTATTTAGACATGGAAGGTATCAGTGCATCCAGTGGTTCAGCTTGTACTTCAGGATCTTTAGATCCATCCCACGTGCTCATGTCTATAGGACTGCCTCATGAGATAGCTCACGGATCCTTAAGATTAAGTTTATCAGATTACAATACAGAGGAAGATGTAGATTATACAGTAGAAAAACTAATCAATGTAGTTAAAAGACTAAGACAAATGTCACCGCTATACAGTAAAAGGGAGGAATAATTAAATGTATACAGAAGAAGTAATGGATCACTTTAAAAATCCTAGAAACGTAGGAGAAATCAAAGATGCCGATGGAGTTGGTGAAGTAGGAAACGCCAAATGTGGAGATATAATGAAAATATATCTAAAAATTGATGAAAAGGACATAAT
>DPPH01000104.1 GCA_003539375.1 Clostridiales bacterium | reverse complement strand
TCCCACCTTCGGCACCAATTGAGATTTAATATTTAAAGCCATTCATAAAGGATGGCATTTTTTCTATATAAAAAGGTGGCTTTATGATTTTAAAAATAGATACAAGTAAAAGAGAAGAGTTTAAAGATATAACAAATGAAATTGATGAAATAGTTAAGAATAGTGGTATAGATAAGGGTATAGTAAATGTTTTTGTCCAGCATACTACTGCCGGGATTACTATTAATGAAAATGCAGATCCCGATGTTGTTAGGGATATGTTAAGTACATTTGATAAGATAGTTCCCTTTGAAGATAATTACAAACACTATGAAGGGAATTCCCATGCCCACATAAAAGCTTCAATGTTAGGTTCATCAGTATCTATTCCTATTGAAGAGGGTAAAATGATTCTTGGTACATGGCAGGGTATTTATTTTTGCGAGTTTGACGGGCCGAGAAATAGAAAAGTAGTAGTTAGTATTATAGAATCTAAATAAATAGACGCTTTTAAAAAGGAGTAATTATGCTGGGTACATTTGTAAATACAGGAGCTGTAATAGTAGGCTCTCTAATAGGATATTTTTTCAAGAACTTAATACCAGAAAGATATAGTGATACTATCATGAAAGCTATAAGTCTAGGAGTTATACTTATAGGTTTGCAGATGGCTTTAGAAGTTCAAAATATACTTCTTATGATTTTTAGCTTGTTTCTTGGTAGTTTGATTGGAGAAATAATCAACATAGAAGAAGGATTGGATAAGGCTGGGGATTTTGTTGAAAAGAAATTATCGAAACTTAAAGGGGATATATCTCAAGGCTTTGTCGCTGCTACACTTCTCTACTGTACCGGTTCTATGGCTATAGTAGGTGCTATAGAAGGTGGATTGTTAGGAAAGCACGATATACTTATAGCTAAATCATTTTTAGATGGTGTAGTATCTATAGCTCTAGCTGCTTCTTTAGGTATAGGAGTATTATTTTCTAGTTTATCGGTTTTGCTTTACCAGGGTACTATTGTTTTGATTGCAGGTCTTGCAAAAAACTTATTAACAGATGTTGTTGTAAATGAAATGTCTGCTGTAGGTGGATTGCTTATTATGGCTATAGGATTAAACTTCTTGCTAAAAGATAGGATAAGAATAGGTAATTTACTACCGGCTATGTTTATACCGATATTATATTTCATGGTTGTAAAATAAGTCCCATATTATATAGGACTTATTTTTTTAATTGCTTAGCTTTATTGTAGCATGCCAGCATAGATTCGATTAAAGCACTTCTAAACCCTCTATTTTCTAGAACCTTAATTGCTTCTATAGTTGTTCCCCCAGGAGAACAAACGGCATCTTTTAGCTCGCCAGGATGTAAATCCAATTCCTTTACCATTTGAGCTGCACCTATTACAGCTTGAGCTGCTAGCTTATAAGATTGCTTTCTAGGCATACCCGTTAATACTCCTGCATCCCCCATAGCTTCTATCATTATGTATACATAAGCAGGAGAACTTGCTGAAATAGATACGGCTGTATCAATATAATCTTCATCTAAAATTTCAACTTCACTAAAGGATTTAAATATTTCAACAACTTCGTCAATCTCTTCTTGAGAAAAATCATTATCAGAAAAAGATAGGCAGGACATACCTGCAGCAACGTAGGAAGGCAAATTAGGCATAGCTCTTACTACTTTTAGATTTGGATATCCGAACTTTTCTTTGAACTCTTTTATTTCAAAACCCGGAGCTAAACTGATGAAAATTTGATTTTCCACATCTACATATTCTTTAACTTCATCAATAACATCCCCATAGTGTTTAGATTTTATTGCAAAGAATACATACTTGGATTTTTTTACTATATCTATATTACTTCTAGCACAATTAACCATTAAATCTAATGCTAATCTTTCTTTGGATTCTTGAGTTTTTGAGTTTACATAGATTAATTCAAGATTATATTTTGATTTAGCCATTCCTGTTAACATAGCTCTTGAAACATTACCTGCTCCTATTATTCCAATTTTATTCATGAGAACCTCCAGTATTAAATTACAATATAATAACATATTTATTACGAAAAGTAAATATTTTAAATCCAGTCAAAATTATTATAAAATTGAAAAGATAAGACTTATGTGCTAATATAATTTTATTAGTAAAATTAGGAGGAATATTATGTCAAAAGTAAAAGATGCAAACAACTTTATTGAAAAGATAATTAATGAAGATATTAAAAATAATAAGTACAGTAGAAAAATTCACACAAGATTTCCACCAGAACCTAACGGATATCTACATTTAGGACATGTAAAGTCAATTCTATTGAATTACGGTATAGCTCAAAAATATGATGGTATTTTTAATTTAAGATTTGATGATACCAATCCTTTGAAAGAAGATGAAAAATACGTTAAATCTATAATAGAAGACGTGAAATGGCTATGTCCAAATTGGGATGGGGAAATTTATTATGCTTCAAATTATTTCGGTCAGACCTATGATTATGCTGTGGAACTCATAAAAAAAGGGTTAGCCTATGTAGATGATTTAAATGCTGATGAAATTAGAGAATACAGAGGAACTCTAACTGAACCAGGGAAAAATAGTCCTTATAGAGAGAGAAGTATAGAAGAAAATTTAATGCTCTTCGAAGAGATGAAAGACGGAAAGTATGAAGACGGAGAAAAAGTACTTAGAGCAAAAATAGATATGAAAAGTCCAAATCTAAATATGAGAGATCCAGTAATATATAGGATACTGCATGAAGAACATCACAATACTAAGGATAAATGGTGCATATATCCTATGTATGATTTTGCTCATCCGATACAGGATGGGATTGAAGATATAACTCATTCCTTATGTACTTTAGAGTTTGAGGACCACAGACCTTTATATGAATGGATACTAAATAATTTAGAAGACTTTAAAAAAGAGCCACCAAAACAGATTGAGTTCGCTAAACTATATTTGACTAATACAATGATGGGAAAAAGATATTTAAAGGAAATGGTTGAGAAAAACTATGTAGATGGATGGGATGATCCACGTATGCCGACGGTTTCCGGGTATAGAAATAGAGGTTATACAAGGGATTCACTTGCAAAATTCTGTGACGAAATAGGAGTTTCAAAAGCTCAAAGTGAAGTTGATATAGCCATGCTTGAACATGCTATAAGGGAAGATCTTAAGATTTCAGAACACAGAACTATGGCGGTGCTTGATCCTATTAAGTTAATTATAACTAATTATCCTGAAGATAAAATTGAAATGGTAGAAGCAACTAACAACCCTAAAAATAAAGAACTTGGAAACAGAATGATACCTTTTGGAAGAGAGGTTTATATCGAAAGAGATGACTTTATGGTAGACCCACCAAAAAAATACTACAGACTATTTCCTGGTAATGAAGTAAGGTTGAGACATGCATATTTCGTAAAATGTCATGATTATAAAACTGACGAAAATGGAGAAGTAACAGAGATTTACTGTACCTATGACCCGGAAACTAAAAGTGGAACAGGATTTAATAAAAGAAAAGTGAAAAGTACAATACACTGGGTACACGGGACTGAATCAGTTGATGCAGAAGTAAGTTTATTTGATTATCTTATGATAGATGATGATTACAACAAAGATAATTTTCTAGATAAATTTAACAAAGAATCTAAGATAGTATTAAAAAATTGCAAGTTAGAAAAAAATATGATGGAAAGAAGTTTGGGAGAAAGGTTCCAATTTTTAAGACACGGTTATTTTATATTAAAAGATAAAAAGGAAAGTTTATTAAAATTCAACAGAATTGTTTCTCAAAAAAGTAGTTGGAAAAAATAATATTAGGAAGAGGTAAATATGAAACAAGAATTTAACTTCAGCGATCTGGATAGTGAAATTTTTGAATTTATACTTGATAATATTCCCGATGCAATAACAATAGTAGATGCTAGCTGTAATACTATTTTTTGGAATAAAACTTCAGAAAATTATTTTGGAGTTAAAAAAGAAGAAATTATTGGTAAAGATATAAGAGAGTTTTTTCCAAGCTCTCTTCTACCTAAGGTTATAAGCACAGAAGAATCATATCACAACATATACAACAGTCCTAGAAAAGACAGCTTTACAGTTATAAGTGCCGTACCTATCTACAATCAGGAAAATCAATTAATAGGCGGGTTAGCTAGAGATAGAGATATCACAGAGTATGTAAAATTAAGTGAACTATTAAGTAAAACTCAAACTAACTTAGATAAATTGGAGAAACAGTATTCTAACTATGGTATAAGAGAATCTAGTTTTTCAAACATTATAACCAATAACCCGGAGTTCATTAAAACTATAAATGTATGTAAAAATATTTCTAAAACAAAGATAAATATTTTACTAAGAGGAGAAAGCGGTACTGGAAAAGAACTATTTGCTAAAGCTATACACAATGAAAGTGAAGTTGAAGGTAAATTTGTAGCTGTAAACTGCAGTGCTATACCTAAAGAACTATTTGAGAGTGAATTATTCGGATATGATAAAGGAGCCTTTACCGGGGCAAGAAAAGAAGGTAAGCCCGGTAAATTTGAAGAAGCAAACAACGGTACTATATTCCTAGACGAAATAGGAGATATGCCTTTAAACATGCAGCCTAAAATTCTTAGAATTCTGGAAGAAGGCTACGTTACAAGAATAGGAAGCAACACCCCTATAAAATTGAATATAAGAATTATTTCTGCTACAAATAAAGACATTAAAGAACTAGTTGGCAGAGGTGAGTTCAGAAAAGACCTGTATTATAGACTAAATACCTTCCAAGTAGATATTAAACCCTTAAGGGAAAGGAAAGAAGACATTGTTCTTTTAGCAAATCGTTTTATGCAGCAGTTTTGCATGGAAAATGGTATAAATGTTTTTATAATTCCTGAAAAAGTTAATAAAATTCTCAAAAACTACAAGTGGGAAGGAAATGTTAGAGAATTAAAAAATGTTATTCACCGGGCAGTTATTCTTGCTAGAGAAAATAATAATGACGAAATAACAGTAGATAATCTACCTAATTATATGCAGTTTACTGACTATGAGAATACTGAAGAATTTGATGTTTCCGTGAATAACACTAAGGGTTTAGAAAAAACTCTTGAAGAAGTAGAGAAGAAATTAATATATGAAGCAATGAAAAAAACAAACTGGAAAAAGTCTGAAGCGGCTAATATTTTAGGGATACCTAGAACAACTCTTTATTATAAGCTAGACAAATACGGAATAAATAGACAGTATTAAGCGTCTAAAAACAGTCATTGGACGTCGGGAATTTGACGCCGCAGGTATAAGAATACGTTATATATTTAACTATCCCAGAATCTCAATATCTTAGAGAAATCAGATATTGAGATTTTTTTGGTATGAAACTTGCTACTTATATAAGTATAAAAAACAAGGAGGTTACTATGAGAATAGAAGAACATCCTATTTTGAAATTCAAAAGAGGACAAAAAATAACATTTAAATTTGAAGGGGAAGTTATGGAAGGTTATGAAGGGGAAACTGTAGCAGCAGCTCTTCATGCAAATGGTGTGAAAGTTTTAGGTGAAAGTTTAGAAAAACACAGACCGAGAGGTTTCTACTGTGCGATTGGAAACTGTTCATCATGTTTGATGGAAGTTGACGGTATACCAAATGTAAAAACTTGTGTTACAAAACTAGAAGAAGGTATGGAAGTACGTAAGCAAAAAGGAAAGGGGGAACTGAAGTGATAAATACAGATATAGCTATTGTAGGTGGAGGCCCAGCCGGATTATGTGCAGCAATAAGTGCTGCTGAAAGCGGTGCAAAGGTTACCTTAATAGAAAGAAATGATGAATTAGGTGGACAACTGGTTAAACAGACTCATATGTTTTTTGGTTCAGAAAAACAATACGCTTCTACTAGAGGTATTGATATAAGTGATATTTTATTAAATAAACTTGAAGAACATAAAGAAAACGTTACTATACTTAAAAATACTACTGTTCTGGGAAGATATGAAGATGGAATAATTACCGGAATGGTAGATGAAAATAAATATCTTAAAATTAATCCAGAAGCTTTAATAGTCGCTACTGGCGCTACAGAAAAATTCTTAGGTTTTCCTAACAATGATCTGCCGGGTATTTACGGGGCAGGAGCTGTTCAAACTCTTATGAATGTATATGGAGTAAAACCAGGAGATAAAGTTCTTATGGTTGGAGCTGGAAATATCGGTCTAATAGTTAGCTACCAGTTGATGCAGGCAGGAGTAAAGGTAGAAGCTATAATAGATGCAGCTCCAAAAATTGGTGGATACTTAGTTCATGCTTCTAAAATTAGAAGAATGGGAGTACCAATTTATACATCCCATACAGTAAAAGAAGCCGTTGGTACAGATCATCTTGAGAAAGCTGTTATTTGGCAGTTGGATGAAAAATGGCAACCAGTAGAAGGTAGCGAAAAAGAATACGACGTTGATGTAATGTGTGTTTCTGTTGGATTATCTCCACTAAATGAACTATTAGTAATGGCCGGATGCGAAATGAAATATGTACCTGAATTAAGTGGAAATGTGCCTATAAGAGATGATAACTATGAAACAACAGTTGAAAATATATTTGTAGCTGGAGATAGCTGCGGTGTTGAAGAAGCTAGTAGTGCTATGGTAGAAGGTTACTTAGCGGGTCTTACAGCAGCAGAAAAAATTGGCAAAAAGCATCCTCAGTTTGAAGAAAAGAAGGCCGATTATATTAAACAGTTAGATGATTTGAGATCAGGACCTGTAGGACATCACATACGTGCAGGCATTGAAAAGATAGTTAGGAGGTAGTTTGATGTTAGAAAAAACAGGAGTACCAACAAAAGAACAGGTTAGAGAAGTATTTCCAGATGAATCGAGGATAAATGAAGGACCGGTAGTTGTAATTGAATGCTATAAAGAAATACCTTGCAATCCATGTACCATAGCATGTAAATTTGATGCGATACATATCGGAGAAGATATAAATAAAAGACCTCAAGTTACAGAAGAAAACTGCATAGGATGCAGTGTATGTTTAAGCAAATGTCCAGGCCTAGCTATTATGCTAGTAGATGGCTCGAAATCAGAAGAATATGTTCATATGACGATACCTTTTGAATTTATGCCTCTTCCTGAAGAAGGAGATCTTGTAGATGGGTTAGATAGAGAAGGAAACTTTTTAGAAAAGGTTAAAGTTCTTAAAGTAACTAATCCAAAGTCATACGATAGAACTCCACTGGTAAAATTAGAAGTAAATAGAAAGTACATGTATGATTTTAGAAATATAAGATTGGAGGAGAGTTAAATGACTAAAGAAGAAAATACTATAGTTTGTAGATGTTCAGATGTTACACTTAAGGAATTAAGAGACTTAATTGCTGAAGGATACACAGATTATAATGAAATAAAACGTATTACAAGAATCGGTATGGGACCATGCCAGGGAAAAACCTGTACACAAATAGTGCTAAGAGAATTATCTCAAGCAACAGGAAAACCTGTAGCAGAAATAAAAAATCAAAACAATAGACCTCCTGTAGTAGGAGTAAAACAGAAACTTATAGCAGAGGAGGCAAAGGATGATGAATAAAAAAGCTAAGGTTGTTATTATTGGTGGAGGAATATCCGGATGTTCAACAGCTTATAACCTAGCAAAAAAAGGTGTTAAAGACATAGTAGTTGTTGAGAAAGCTTATATATCAAGTGGTGCCACAGGAAGATGCGGAGCTGGAGTTAGGATGCAGTGGGGTACTGAAATGAACTGTAAGCTTGCAAAACAAAGTATTGAATTTTATGAAAATGCTAATGAAATATTAGGATACAATAGAGATGTAGAATTTAAACAAGGTGGATACTTACTTATTGCGTCTACAGATACAGAAATGGAACAATTTGCAAAAAATGTTAAACTTCAAAATAGTTTAGATATTCCATCAAAGATAGTATCATTAGAAGAAGCAAAAGAAATAGTACCCCATTTAAATACTGAAGGTTTAACTGGCGCTGCTTTTTGCCCTAAAGATGGATTTTTAAATCCATTTAAAACAACAGATGCCTTTTATCAAGCAGCTAAAAAATTAGGAGTAGAATTTTTAACCCATACTGAAGTGTTAGAAATTAAAACTAATGGTAAAAAAATAGAAAAAGTAGTAACTGATCAGGGAGATATTATAACTGATACAGTTGTTAATGCAGCTGGTGGTCATTCTAAATTGATATGCGATATGGTTGGAGTAGACCTTCCTGTATATTCTGAAAGACATCAGATACTTGTAACGGAACCTGTTGAACCTATGCAGGATCCTATGGTTATGTCTTTTTCATTAAATATGTACTGTCAGCAAACCCCTGAAGGTACTTTTATAATGGGAAGAGGGGATGACAATGAGCCAAGAGATTTAAGAACTACTTCAAGTTGGGAGTTCATGGATGAAATGGCAAAGACGGTAACAAGTGTACTGCCACCTCTAGGTGAACTGAGAGTTATAAGACAGTGGGCTGGATTGTACAATATGACTCCAGATAAGCAACCTGTTTACGGTAGAGTTGAAGAAGTAGACAACTTTTTCTTATCAGTAGGATTTAGCGGACATGGATTTATGTTTGGGCCTTTGACTGGTATTGTAATATCCGAGATGATTCTAGGAGAAGAACCATCTATAGATGTTAGTATGTTAGGAATAGATAGATTTGAAAAAGGAAACCTTATACTTGAGCCTTCTGTAGTTTGATGTTATACTTTATTTGGGCGAATTATTAATACTAAGGAGTTATTAAAATTTCGGAGGTGAACAATGAGAGTAAAAAGACTAATAAAAGACGAAAGCAAATGCATAGGATGCGGCAAATGTGAAGAAGCATGTTCACAAGCATACTTTAAAGAAAACAACCCGGAAAAATCAAGAGTGCGAGTAGAAGGAATGGGAGAATGGAACAAACTAACCATATGTACCCAGTGTGGAGCATGTATGGAAGTATGCCCAACCCTAGCACTACAAAGAGACAAAAACGGAGTAGTAAAACTAAACAAAAAAGACTGTGTTGGATGTTTTATGTGTGTAGGATTCTGTCCGGAAGATGCAATGATGCAGCACGATGATGAAAGAGAACCGTTCAAATGTGTAGCATGTGGAATATGTGTAGATGCATGTCCGACAGGAGCTTTAAGCATAAGAGAATTTTAACAAAAGGAGGTTGATAAAGTGGAAAACAAAGAAATGAGAAATAAGCATAAAATACTAGTAGAATATAAATACGAACCAAAAGCATTAAAACACGGATACACAGACAAAATGCTCTATGTAAACGTAGGAGAAAACAAAATAGAAGAAAAAGACATACCTCAGGAAGTAAAAGAAAAATTCGTAGGAGGAAAAGGCTACGGAATGAGATACCTGTGGGATGCAGTAAACCCGGATACAAAATGGGACTCAGAAGAAAACGAAATAGTAATGTCAGCAGGACCAATAGCAGGAATTACCCAGTATCCAGGTACAGGAAAAACCCTAGTATGTAGTATATCACCAATGACAGACATACCAATCGACTCAAATGTAGGAGGATACATAGGACCATACCTTAAATTTAGCGGATGGGATGGACTAGAAATACAGGGAAAAGCAAAAGAAGACGTAATAATAGTAATAGATGGAACAGAATCAAAAATAACAATAGAAACAGCACCGGAAGAAGCAGTAGATGGACACCTACTAGGTGAACAACTTACAGAAATGTATGCAAAAGACGAACATGAAAAAAGACAAATATCAGTAATAACAGCAGGAACAGCAGCAGAACATACAAGAATGGGAATACTAAACTTTACATTCTACGACATAAGAAGAAAGAAAGCAAGACTAAAGCAGGCTGGTAGAGGTGGACTGGGAACAATCCTAAGAAACAAAAAAGTAAAAGGAGTAGTAGTAAAATCAAAACCTGTAAAAGGAGACTTAAACAATCCATTTGACCAAAGCATAATAAACAAAACAGGAATAAAACTACACAAAGAAATAGCCCACCACGACCACGAACAAAACAACATGCATAGAATAGGAACAGCAGCCCTAATAGACACAATGATAAAATTTGACCTGCTACCGGTGCACAACTTCCAATACGGAACCCACAAAGAAGCACCGAAGATGGGCAATAAAGTATTTATAAACAAATACCTAACCCAGGGAATGGTAGACGGATGCTGGTACGGATGCTCTTTAGCATGTGCAAAAGCAGTAGATGATTTTAAACTAAAAACAGGACCATACAAAGGACAAAAAGTACTAGTAGATGGACCGGAATATGAAAATGCAGCAGGACTAGGAGCAAACTGCGGAATATTCGACCCAGAAACAATACTAGAACTAAACTTCTACTGCGATACCTACGGAATAGATACCATATCTTACGGAACTTCAACAGCCTTTGCAATGGAATGCTATGAAAGAGGAATAATAAACAAAGAAATAACCGGAGGACTAGAACTAAAATTTGGAAACAAAGAAGCAAGTTTAGAACTAATCCATCAGATGTCAAAAGGAGAAGGCTTTGGAAAAGTAGTAGGACAAGGTATAAGAAGAATGAAAAAACTCTTTGCTGAAGAATACGGAGCAGACCCAGACTTTCTATTTGACATAGGAACAGAACAAAAAGGACTAGAATATGCAGAATACGTATGTAAAGAATCCCTAGCTCAACAGGGAGGATTCGGCTTTACAAACAAAGGACCACAGCACGATGAAGCATGGCTAATCGTAATGGACATGGTAAACAACCAAATACCAACCTTTGAAGACAAAGCAGAAGCACTCCACTACTATCCTATGTTTAGAACCTGGTTTGGACTATTAGGACTATGTAAACTACCGTGGAACGACATAGTTCCTGAAGGAAACTCAAAAGAAAAAGAACCGGCAAAAATACCGGAACACGTACAAAACTACCTAGACCTATACTACGGAATCACAGGAACAAAAATGACACCTAAAGACATGGTAGAACAATCAGAAAGAGTATACAATTTCCAAAGAGTATTCAACATCAGAATGGGTAAAGGACTAAGAGAACACGACAAATCCCCATACAGAATGATGGGACCGGTAACAAAAGAAGAATACGAATCAAGACAGGAAAGATACGACACTCAACTAAAAGAAAAAATAGGAGTAGACCCAGAAGGAAAAACAACAGAAGAAAAAATCAAAATCCTAAGAGAATACAGATACGATCAGTACGAACAGCTTACAGATGCAGTATACAAAAGAAGAGGCTGGACGATGAATGGAGTACCTACTAAAGAAAAAATGCAGCAGTTGGGTATGGATTTACCGGAAGTACTTGAAGTTATTGAAAAACATATGTAAAATAGATGATAGGAATTTAAATTCCTATCATTTTTTTACCTTTAAATTTTTAATGCGAGGTGATGCTATGATATTAAACAATGAAGAGTATAAAAACTTTAAACAAGGAATGACCGTAGAAGATGTTATTCAATATAAAGATTTTAATCGGAATCTTATAATAGTAAAAATTAATGGTAATTTAGTAAACAAAAATGATTATAATAAAAGAAAATTAAAACAGGACGATAAAGTAGAAATTCATTATTTGCTTGCTGGTGGATAAAAGACCTACATTGTACCTGCAGGAGGAAAAATGTCAAAAATAAATTATTTAATAAAAGAATGGGTAATTCCAATAGTTGTTGCATTAATTATTGTTTTTTTTCTTAACAAATTTGTCTTTGTTTTAGTAACTGTACCGACTGGTTCTATGATCGATACTATAGAACCGGGAGACAAACTCTTTGTAACAAAACTAATAGATGAGGAGAAATTGGAAAGAAAAGATATAGTGGTATTTGACTCAAAAGAACTAGATAAAATTTTAGTAAAAAGACTAATAGGACTGCCGGGAGACAAGGTATATATAGATAGAGAAGGAAATGTCTTTATAAATGATAATAAGCTGGATGAGGATTATGCTATAAAATCAACTCAACCACCTCAAGAGTTTACTGTACCAGAAGATAGTTATTTTTTTCTAGGAGACAACAGACCAAACTCAAGAGATGCTAGATACTGGGATAATCCTTTTATAGATAAAAAATATATTATGGGAAAAGCAATTTTTAGGTTTTTTCCTTTAACAAGAATTGGGAGGTTAAAATAACAATGGGAAAATTTGATAACATTAAGGCAGAAAAAGTATTTAAAAATTTTGAAATGATAAATCAAATTCCAAGATGTTCAAAAGAAGAAGAAAGAATAAGCAATTTTTTGAAAGAATGGGCAGAAAAAAGAAACTTTGAAGTTGTTCAAGATGAAGCAAAAAATATCATAATTAAAAAACCTGCTACTGACCCGACTAGTAAAGATGCTACAGTAATACTACAGGGGCATATGGATATGGTATGCGAAAAGAACTCCGATAAGGTTCACGACTTTAGTAAAGATCCCATCAAACTAGTAATAAAGGAAGATTATATTTATGCCGACAATACTACTTTAGGTGCTGACAATGGTATTGCTTTAGCAATGTTTATGGCAATTTTAGAGTCTGAGGATATCAGTCACCCTAACTTAGAAGTATTAATAACAACAGATGAAGAAACTGGAATGACTGGCGTATTAAATTTAGACCCTAGCAATTTAAAAGGAAAAACCTTAATAAACCTTGATAGTGAAGAAGAAGGTCAATTAACTGCAGGTTGTGCAGGAGGCGGAAGATTAAGCTTAAAAATAAATAAAGACTTTAAAGAAAGCAACTTAAAGAAAGCTTGTAAAATTTTTATTGGAGGTTTAAGTGGGGGTCATTCAGGCATAGATATAGATAAGGAAAGAGGAAACTCAAATAAGCTTTTGGGTAGGATACTCTATGAAATAGAAGATGAAGTAGATTTAAAAGAAGTTTTTGGTGGATCTAAAACGAATGCAATACCAAGAGAAGCAGAAGCTGTTGTTTTAACAGATAATTATGATGTTGTTTCAAAAAAAGTAAATGCTTTGGCTGAATTAATTAAAAAAGAATTCCAAGTAACTGATCCAAATTTGAGTGTTAAAATACAAGAAGTTGATGTCGAAGATAAAAAAGTACTTACCGATGAAATAAAGAAAAAAGTAATTAGAGGAATTAATTTAATAAAAAATGGACCTATGAAAAAGAGTACAGAAATAGATCTAATAATTTTTTCAAATAATTTAGGTGTAGTTAAAGAAAATGATGACTCCATAGAATTAATATGTGCTCCTAGAAGCTCCATAGAATCTGTTTTAAAGAACTTTAGACATGAAATGAAGCAACTTTCCCAAGTATTAGACATAGAGTATAATGAAGGAAATTTTTATCCAGGATGGGAATATGCAAGCCAATCTTATATTAGAGAATTATGTAAAAAGACATATAAAGAAACTTTTGGTGATGAAGCAGAGGTTTCAGCTATACATGCTGGATTAGAATGTGGATTTTTATCAGAAAAAATAGAAAATTTAGATGCAATATCTTTTGGACCTAATATGTATGATGTGCACACACCTGATGAACATTTAAGCATAGGATCAACTCAAAGAACTTATAAGTTACTATGCAATATACTGGAAAATTATGGTAAATAAAAATTTTCAATATAAATTAATTGCTCTAGACTTAGATGGAACCTTACTAAAAGATACAAAAGATATTAGTAAGAAGACGGTTAAATATATTGAAAGGTTAAAGAAAAACAATATTGAAGTGGTGATAGCAACGGGAAGATCTTACTATCACGGTAAAAAATTAATAGAACCTTTAAATCAGGATATGATAATACTTTCAAACAATGGTAGTATAGCAAGGCATACTTCAAATGATGAAGTTATCTTTGCTAACTACCTTAGCAAAGACAAAGCAAAAATAATAATAGATGAAGCTTTAGAACATGGATTTCATCCAATACTGCATGTTAATGAGTTTCATGATGGATACGATTTAATAATTGAAAATCATCCTGAAGATTCCAGGTATTATGGATATATGAGTAAAGAAAACGTAAGGTTTAAAAAATTTAAATTTGAGGAAATTAAGTATACGAACATCCTATCAATATGTATAGCAGGAGATTTTACAACTTTAGAATTTTTCAGAAAAAAAATAACAAAAAAGTATCCAAAGGTCTTTAATTCTTTTACTGCAAGAAATTTAAAAATAAGAGCACTTTTAGAGTTTTTAGACATAAAGGGTTGCAAATGGGAAGCTGTTCACAGATATGCACAGTCAAAAGGAATTCTAGATAAGGAAATTATATCTATAGGTGATGACAACAACGACATTGAATTATTAAAAAAATCTGGTTTGGGAATCGCAATGATTAATGGAACTGAAGAAATAAAAAAAGCGGCAGATAAAGTAACCGAGCATGATAATAATAATGATGGTGTGATATTTGAACTAGAGAAATATTTTAAAATAGGGAATGACTTTTAAATGAATCAAAGATTATATTATAAGTATTCAGATTACTTGAAAGATAAGTATAAAGAAAAAGTATATAAGGTCCCGGTTAATGTTAATACAACCTGTCCTAATAGGGATGGAAACATTGGATATGGAGGTTGTATTTTTTGTGGTGAAGAAGGCGCGGGTTTTGAACTTTTAGATAAGGAAAATAGTATAAAAAATCAGATATCAAAAAATAAGAAATTTATATCTAAAAGGTATAAAGCTGAAAAATTTATAATTTATTTTCAAAATTTTACAAATACATATATAAATTTTAAAGTTTTCAAAACCAATATTTTAGAAAGTATAGATTCAGATGTGGTTGAAATAGCTGTTTCGACTAGACCAGATTGTATAACTGATGAAATATTAACTTTTCTAAAAGAAATAAAAGATAAAAACAAAATTAATATTAAATTTGAATTAGGACTTCAAACTTGCAATTATAAATCTCTAAAAAAACTAAATAGAGGACATACCTTAGCTGAATACATTTATACGGCTAATAGAATTAAAAATATTGGATTTGATTTATGTACACATATTATATTAAATTTACCTTGGGATGAAGTTGATGATGCTGTAGAAAATGCAAAAATAGTTTCAAGCATAAAAACTGATACTGTAAAAATACATTCTTTATATATTTTAAAAGATACAATCTTAGGAAAAATGTACGAAGAGGAAAAAATAAGTATCATAGATAAAGATGAATATATTGAGAGGATGATTTTGTTCTTAGAATATTTAAATCCTGAAATTGGGATCCAGAGACTTTTTTCTAGAGCCCCAAAAGAGAGAACATTATTTTGCAACTGGGATACAAGTTGGTGGAAGTTAAAAGATGACCTTATTAACAAGATGAATGAAAAAAGAAGTTTTCAGGGGAAAAAATATAATTATTTGATTCCAAAAGTAAAAAAATAATAAACAGTTTTAAACTTATAATTATGGAAAAGGTTTTCCAAATATGATATAATTAAAAAAAAAGTTTGGAGGAGATAAAAATGGTCAAGTTAATTTGCGGAAAGCAAGGTACCGGAAAAACTCAAAAAATGATTGATTTTGGAAATAATGCAGTTGATAAAATTAAAGGTAAAATAGTGTTTCTAGAAGCTAACAATAAGCATATGTATGATCTTCACCACGATATTAGGTACATAAATACTAAAGAACATGGAATGATGAATGCAGACCAATTTTTAGGATTTGTAAGTGGATTATTAGCAGCTGATTACGATATAGAACACGTTTATATAGATGGACTTTATAAAATAGCTAAACTAAATATGGAAGATTTAAAAGGTATAATTGATAAATTAAACGATACATCAAAAGATTTCGAAGTAGACTTCTATATGAGTGTAAACTTTGCTGAAGATGAATTAGATACTGATATTAAAAAATATATTCTAAATTAGAAATTTAATAAAAAGCTTTGATGTAAAAAATCAAAGCTTTTTAGATCGGAAGAGCACACGTCTGAACTCCAGTCAATGACCAAGATCGTATGCCGTCTCCTGCTGGCAA
>DPPH01000152.1 GCA_003539375.1 Clostridiales bacterium | reverse complement strand
ACTCTGTTTTTAGATGAGATAAATTCTATGGATTTACCTCTACAGGCAAAACTTTTGAGAGTTATACAAGATGGTTGTGTAAGAAGAATTGGTGGTAAGGAAACCCGTATAGTTGATGTAAGAATAATTACAGCTATGAACATAACCCCGCAAAAAGCCCTTGAAGAAGGAAAGTTGAGGGAAGATATGTTTTTTAGGTTAAATGTTTTAAATATCGATTTGCCACCCTTAAGAGAAAGAAAAGAAGATTTGAATACTTTAATAAACTACTTCATTAAAATGTATAACAAAAAATTTGATAAAGACATAGAGGCTATAGACCCAAAAGTTATGAATTTTTTTAAAGACTACAGTTGGCCCGGTAATATAAGAGAGTTAAAGCACTCAATTGAACATGCAGTTTTTATGTGTGAAAATAGTGAGATAAAACTCTCAGATCTTCCTGAAAATTACAAAGGGATAGATTTGAAAAACCAAAAAACAGAAAAAGAGGAGAAAGAAAAATTTGAAATTGACAAACCTCTTAAAGAAATAGTTGATGAATATGAGAAAAAGGTGATTGTACACGCCTTAGAAGAGAAGGATTACTCTATTACGAAAGCTGCAAAACTTTTGGGAGTTCCAAGGCAGACCCTTCACTATAAAATCAATAAGTTGGATATTACAATTAAAAAGACAATAGAATAGAAGATTACATATATTATTCATTCAGCTGGGAGTTCCTAATTTGAGAAATACAAGAAACATTCTTCGACAGGTCGTGAATTCCCTTCGGTGGGCACGACCTAATCGTCTCATCATTTTTTCTGTATTTCTTTACAAATTACTCTCTATGCATCGTCATTGAATAATATATATTTATCCTACAATTAATTATGATATTGGTGTCTTCTTTTACAATCAGTTTTATATCTAATTTCTTAAAAAATAAAAATTAAATTAGCATACTGAAATATTAGAATCTATGTTATGAAGATGACTTGGGAATAATCTGTAGGGAATATAGGATTAGTGAGAAAATTGTAAGAACGAAATGTTTGAGCGCCGCGAGTTTTGAAGTTCTATTTTCGAGCGTTCCTCAATATTCCCCAGATTATGTACTGTCAGGTGAATACATAGATTAATATAAAATATATTTTATTTAAACAACATCCTCCTTAACCTTTCCCGAATAAACAAATCCAAAAAACTTTTCTTTACCAGTTTCAAAAGAAGCATATATAAGAGGGATTACTATAATAGTTAAAAATGTTGCAGCTAAAATACCACCAATTACCGTAATAGCAAGGGGTGAAAATCTTTCTGATCCTAAGGCCAGCTGAAGAGCCAAGGGCATCATTCCCACTACATCTGATAAAGCCGTCATCATTATAGGTCTAAACCTAGATCTTATTCCTTCTTCTACAGCAGCATTTATAGAGGCGCCTTTTGTACGTTCTCCATTTATAGAATCTACTAAAAGTATGGAATTATTAACAACGGTACCAGCTAATAAAATAAGTCCTAATAAAACGGGCATAGACATAAACTTCCCTGTTAGTCCTAATGCTGGTGCTACTCCAATCACTACTAAAGGAATAGCCATCATTATTGTTAGTGGATGCAAAAATGATTTGAACTGAGGTACCAGCAGCAGGTAAACAAATATTACAGCTAAAGAAAGAAGAAATATCATGTCTCCCATAGAATCCGTTAGGGCTTCTTGCTCGCCTGTAAATTCTACATTATATCCTTGTGGCAAAGGAATTTCATCTACCTTCTCTTGAATATCACTAACGACGTGACTGAAAGCTCTATCTTCTGTATATCCTAAGATATTAACAGAATATTCCATGTTTTCTCTCTCAATTATGTTTGATCTTGTTTCAACTTCAACCCTTCCAATATCTTTAAGAGGAACGGAAACGCCTAAAGGGCTTATAATTGTTTTGTTCATTAATTCATCTTCAGTTATATTAGAGGTGTCATATGAAACATCTATATCTACAGATGTATTTTCTAAAGTTATACTTCCTGCATCTCCACCTTCAACTTTCATGTATAGTTGCTTTGAAACATCGGCACTTGTTAAACCAAGTTCTTTTAATCTATCCTTGTCTAGATTTATAGACATTTGAGAATATGTATCATTGTAACTCCTGTAAAGATTTGTAGTACCTTCAACAGTTTCAATTTCCTCTTGGATAGTATCTGCTAAATTATAAAGTACATTTAAATTTTCTCCACTAATTTTTAAGGATATTGGAGCTGAAGCGCTTGTTACAGCCGTTCCTCCTTTTTCTTTAACTACAAACCTATTTATATCGGGAAGTTTTTTAATATAGGTTCTTAGTCTTTCTTGAAATTCCCATATACTTTCACTTCTTTCTTTTCTAGAAGTTAATTCGATGGTTAACATACCTTGATCTGTTCCCATTATTCCAAAATCACCCATTTGAGTACTTCCTTCTTCATAACCTATACGGGTGTCAAAGGTTACGACTTCAGGCTCCTTGGCAAGATAGTTTTCTATTTTGGAGATAGTTTTGGAAGTATCTTCTATCGTAGTACCTGCTTTCATTTCTATAGTAGCGAAAGATATTCCACTGTCAAATTTGGGAAGCATTTCCATTCCGTTATTCTTAATAAACATTCCGCTTCCCCCTAGAAGTACTACTATTAGAATAAAAGTAACAAGTTTATTACTTAAAACAGTCTTTGATAATTTCAAATACCAATTCATTAGTTTGTCCATAGATTTATTAAAAGGATCTGAAAACTTATTTAAACCTTTTTCAAATCTTTTCATTTTTAAAGGTTCTAATAACTTAGTTAGCAAAGGAATAAGAAGTAAAGCTATTATTAAAGATGAAGAAATAGCAAAAATTAAAGTTGTAGACAGAGGTCTAAACATTTCACCTACAAAACCTTGAACGAATAGTAAAGGCACAAGGACAATCAGCGTGGTTGTCGCTCCTGCTATACTTGGTAAAGCTACTTCCTGTGTTCCATCTACAACCGCTAAATCAATGGACTTACCCATTCCTCTATGCTTACTTATATTTTCAACAACAACTATGGCAGCATCCACCACAAAACCTATACTTAGAATAAGGGCAGATAATGTAACGAGATCTAAACTCATACCAAAAGCTCTCATCAAACCTAAGGTGCTTAAAAAGACCATAGGCATGGAAATAGAAACAACTAGGGATTGGGATATATTACCTATAAAAAGCAGTATAACTGCTATTGTAAAGACTATGGCAAGGACTACACTACTGGTCATGTTGTCTACCATTTGATTTGTGAAAATGGAATCATCCGATGCTATGTTTATATCTACAAAAGGATAATCTGATTCAATCCTTGAAAGATTATCTTTGATTTCATCAACTACATTAACAGTATTAAAATCAGCCTTTTTTGTAATTAAAAGTGCTAGTGATTCTTCACCTTTTAACCTATAGGCACTTTCTTTATCCTCGATGCCTATACTAACGTCTCCAACATCTCTTAAATATAGTGTATTTCCGTCAGCTAATGTTATTTTTGTATTTTCTATTTCGTCTAAATTAGCATAACTTTCTTCAATCCTTAAAAGCATATCTTTTGAATTATAATTTATTTCCCCTGATGGTGATTTTATATTACTTTTTTGTATAGTACCAATAATTTGTTCTAAGTTAAGATTATATGCATTCATTTTATCTTCATCAAGATCAATTTTTACTTCCCTACTATATCCTCCGAAAATATCTACGGAGGCGATTCCTTCTATTAACTGAAGTTCATAAACCAGCTTCTCTTCAGTTACACTTCTTAAATCTGACATACTTAAAGAATTACTCTTCAAACCAATAGTCATTATTGGTTGATCTGAGGTACTAAATTTCATTACTTGAGGTTCATTTAGGTTATCTGGAAGAGATTCTTTTATTCTGCTTATGGTGTTTTGTATATCTATAGCTGCTTGATCTATATCAGTGGAGTAATCAAAAGTTAATCTAATAGTAGATATGTTATCTTGATTAGTAATTTTAATATCCGTAATACCTTCTAATTTAGCGAAGGCATCTTCCATGGGTTCTGATACGTCGGTGGATACATCCATAGCTGAAGCGCCGGGATAGACACTCATAACTGTAGCTGTTGGAGCATTTGTATCTGGAGAGAGCTGGGTATTCATAGTAGCTCTTCCATATAAACCAAATATAATTATGGCAATGGCTAAGGATAATATTACATATTTCTTTTCGATTGAAAATTTACCAAAATTCATTAAAAATCCCCCTCTTCAAAGGTATAAATAGAAGTTCCATCGTAAAGAGAATCTAAATTATTTTCCGCAATTACGTCGCCTACTTCTAGACCTGATAGCACTTGGTACATATTACCTGTTTTTCTTCCCAACTCTATTTCTCGTTCTCTAACGATGTCTTCCTTGTAAATGTAAACTACATTTTTGTCTGTTAAAGTTTTTATTGAAGAGGCAGGTATTAAAATTTGATCTTCAATCTCTGAAAGAATGAATTTAACTTCAGCGCTAGAACCGGAAGAATAAACTTTGCTACTGTTAATTGGTACTTCAACAGTACCTACTCTAGTTGCTGGATTTACATTAGAACTAACATAAGTTACTTGACCTAGATGTATTTCATCGTTGGTACCTATTTTAAATTCTACCCTGGTGTCTTTTTTTACCTTTTTCAAATCTGCCTCACTTAGATTAATAACTATTTTTTGATTCTCGGTACTGCTAATTATTAAGGCAGGTTTGTTTGGCATAGCTAATTCTCCTTCTTCGACCATAACTTGGGATATGATGCCATCATAGGGAGCAGTAAGTTGAGAATTTGATATAGATAGTTCAATCTCATCCAGACTAGACTTAAGCTCTTCTAACTGTTTTTCCGACATATTTTTTTCGTGAACAAGTTGCTCGAAGTTATTATCAGCCGTTGATTTCAATTCGCTTTTCTGTATTTTCAAAGTATTCAATTGATGTTTAGCTTTATCTAATTCTGTTTTTGAAATAGCATCTCCTTCATAAAGCTTTTCCATTTTAGATAATTCCCTTTCTTGAAACTCTATATTGTTTTCTACAGTTTCAATTTTATCCATAAGAGGATTGGAACTATAAAAAGTTGAAATCTGTTCTTTCAGATAAGAAATTTGAGTATTTAAAGTATTTTCTTTTTGTAGGATTGTTTTCATTGATGCTTCTAGTTGAGACTTATCTAGAATAAGGAGAGAATCTCCTTTTTCCACATAGTCACCTTCATTTATTAATATTTGATTTATTTCCCCAGTTATTTTGGTGCTGAGGGTAGAAGAGGAATCGTTTCTTACAGTACCTATAAAATTCAACTCTTCTATTAATTTATCTTTCTTAACTTTCATTAAATTCGCATATACTCCATTACTATCCTTTTCGATATTTTGTTCTTCAGATAAAGATAGGAATACAGTTCTACCCAAGGCTATGGATAGTACAATAATAATTACAATAGCTACAGCTATTTTATTCTTTGATTTCTTCATGTTTGCACCTCTCTATTTGTTTTTGAACTTAGTTAACATTATAAAATAAGCAGCTATAATAAAGTGTTGCATATGAAACGGATAAGAAATGCAATAAAAAAAGACACCTTAAAAATAGTTTTTAAGACGCCTTACGATTTAGAAGTTTAATCTAATATACTTGAATCTTTAATTTCTATGGACTTATTATCAAAATCAATTAATCCTTCGTTTTTCATTTTTTTCAATTCTCTTGACAAAGAAGTTCTATTTACTCCGAAATTTTCAGCTAATTGTTTTTTAGTCATATTTAAGTTTATAATTAAAGAATTCTTTTTTGAATATTTATTTTTAAGAAAGTTTATGATATTTTCTCTTATAGTCTTATTTACTGAATGCTTTAGCTTTTTAGTTAAACGCTCAGTGTTTGTAGAAGAAAACTTCAAATATGAAATTAAGAATTTCTTGTTTTCCCAAAGCAACTCCAGTAAAAATTCTTTCTGTATTTCTAAAAGGACGGTATCCTTATTAGCTGTTATTGTCATAGGGTAGTAGGGGTTATTTGAAAATAATAGGTTTGCTCCCAATATACCACCTTCTTTAAAACCAGTAATTGTAAATAAATTACCGGAATAATCTATCCTATCTACAACGACATTACCGGAAAGTATTATTTCTATTTTTTTGCATTTATCTCCATCCATATGAATTATAGAATTTTTAGGATAATTCTTAATTATAAAATAA
>DPPH01000184.1:12878-14323 GCA_003539375.1 Clostridiales bacterium | reverse complement strand
AGAAATTTATGAGTTATAATTGACAAAGCTCAACATGTATGATATTTTAAGTCAAGAACCTTTAAGATAGTACGAAATACTATGAAGGAGTATAAAATGAACATAATAATTTTGCGGGAAAATTATATATGCGAATATGAGATATCACAGTACCCTGGTACTGAGGTATCTCTTTTTTTTGAGGAGGTTATATGGAAGGCAAATTAATACTAGAAAATGGGATATCATTAAAAGGAATATCCTTTGGATCTAAGGAAACTAAAGTTGGACAAGTTGTTTTTAATACGAGTATGACAGGATATCAGGAGATACTAACTGATCCATCTTATTTTGGACAGATAGTGGTTATGACATATCCCTTAATAGGAAACTACGGGATTAATTTTTTTGATTTACAATCAGATGGGGTAAAGGTAAGAGGTTTTGTAATTAGAGAAAAATGCGAACATCCAAGTAATTTTAGAAAAGAGATGACACTTGAAAAATACCTAGATTTTGAAAAGATATTTGGTCTAGAAAAAGTTGATACAAGATTTTTAACTAAAACTCTTAGAAAGGAAGGAACCGTCAACGGAATACTTACTAATGAGGATCTTACAGAAAAAGAAATTCAAGTTTTATTTCAAAATTTTAACAAGAAAAAATTTGTTGATTCTGTAAGCACTAAGGAAGAATACGAAATAAAAGGTGGAGATATAAATTTAGCAGTGATAGACTTTGGGGTTAAAGCAAATATTTTAAAAGAATTTAATAGTAGAAATTGTAATATAAAAGTATATCCATACAAAACAAAAGCTGAAAAAATATTAGATAACAATCCTGATTTAGTTTTTCTTTCTAATGGTCCCGGAGATCCTAAAGATTTGGAAGAATCTATAGAAGAAATCAAGAAAATCATAGGAGCTAAACCTATAGTAGGAATATGTTTAGGCCATCAGCTTCTATCTCTAGCTGTAGGTGGAGATACGAAAAAAATGAAATATGGACATAGAGGAGGCAACCATCCTGTTAAAGATCTCAAAACTAACAAGATTTTTATAACATCACAAAATCACGGATATATAGTTGAGGAAAAGACACTTCCGAAAAATGTTGAAATAACGCATATAAATCTAAACGACAATACTATCGAAGGAATAGAAAGTACAGAGCTTATGTTTAAAAGTATTCAATATCATCCTGAAGCTTCTCCCGGACCGATAGAATCCAATTATATATTTGATGAATTTATAGATTTTTATAGGAGGAATTATGCCAAAAAATAATAATATTAAAAAAGTATTAATTATAGGATCTGGACCTATAATTATAGGTCAAGCAGCAGAATTTGATTATTCTGGAACTCAAGCCTGTAAAGCATTAAAAGAAGAAAATATAGAAACAATACTAATAAATAGTAACCCTGCTACTATAATGACAGATAAAAATGTAGCTGATAAAGTATA
>DPPH01000184.1:507-12579 GCA_003539375.1 Clostridiales bacterium | reverse complement strand
GATAGCTTACTTCCAAATATGGGAGGACAAACAGGTCTTAATCTTGCTGTTGAGCTTTATGATAAAGGGATACTATCCAAATATAATGTAAAAATAATTGGAACAAGCATAGAAAATATAAAGGTTGGAGAAGATAGAAAAAAATTTCGAAAACTTATGAAGGAAATAGGAGAACCCATTATAGAAAGTGAATCTGTATCAAATCTTGATGATGGATTAAAAGCAGCAGAGACAATGGGATATCCTTTAATTGTTAGGCCAGCTTTCACCTTAGGCGGTACTGGAGGAGGAATAGCAGAAAATAAAGAAGACCTTATAAAATATATCACTAAAGGATTAAATTTAAGTTTAAACAATCAGGTGCTTTTAGAAAAAAGTGTTAAAGGATATAAAGAAATAGAATATGAAGTTATGAGAGATAATTCCGGCAACTGCATTAATGTATGTAATATGGAAAATTTAGATCCTGTAGGAGTACATACGGGAGATAGTATTGTAGTTGCACCTTCTCAAACCTTATCAGATATTGAATATCAAATGTTAAGAACAGCGTCTTTTAAAATAATAAATGCTATTGAAATAAAAGGTGGCTGCAATGTTCAAATTGCACTTAACCCCGATAATTTTGATTATAAAATTATAGAAATTAATCCTAGAGTTAGTAGATCTTCAGCCCTTGCATCAAAAGCGACTGGATATCCTATTGCCAAGGTTGCTGCTAAAATAGCTTTGGGATACGATTTAGATGAAATAGAAAATTCTGTTACTAAAAAAACCAAAGCATGTTTCGAACCGGTTTTAGACTATATAGTAACGAAAATACCTAAGTGGCCTTTTGATAAATTTAAAAAGGCAGATAGAAGTTTAGGGACTCAAATGGCTGCTACCGGGGAAGTTATGGCTATAGGTGAAAATTTTGAAGCTTCCTTGCTAAAAGCAATAAGATCTTTAGAAAATAATCAGTTCACTTTGGAACATAAAGATTACAAAGACCTTAATATTATACAGTTGAAAGAAAGATTAAAAAAACCTCATGATGAATTAATATTTGTTGGTGCAGAATTGTTAAGAAGAGGTTATGATGTAGATAAAGTTCATGAGATAACTGGAATTGACAATTTCTTTGTTTATAAAATTAATAATATAGTTATAGAAGAAGAAAATCTAAAAAAGAAATCAATTGAAGAAATAGACTCTAATTATATGAAAAAAATTAAAAAAATTGGGTTTTCAGACAGAGGTATATCAGAACTTATTAAAGTTAATTTAATAGATATAATAAAACTAAGAGAATCCTATGGATTAAAGCCAAACTATAAGTATGTAGATACATGTAGTGGAGAATTTGAAGCAGTTTCACCTTATTATTATTCTACTTATGAAGATTATGATGAGGTTGAAGTATCAAATAAAAGAAAAATCATAGTAATAGGCTCCGGTCCTATAAGAATAGGTCAAGGAGTGGAGTTTGATTACTGTTGTGTACATTGTATAAAAGCTCTCAGAAATCAAGACATAGAAGCAATAATTATAAATAATAATCCTGAAACCGTTAGTACGGATTTTGATGTTGCTGATAAGTTATACTTTGAACCCTTAACAGAAGAAGATGTTTACAACATTATTAAAAAAGAAAAACCGGAAGGTGTAATACTACAGTTCGGTGGACAAACGGCAATAAAACTTGCTAAGTTCATAGATGGACTGGGTGTTAATATATTTGGAACAAGTTGGAAACATATTGATGCCGCTGAGGATAGAGAAAAGTTTGATAATCTCTTAGAAAAATTATCTATACGTAGACCAGTTGGTAAAGGAGTAGTAAATCTAGACGAAGGCCTAAAAATAGCAAAGGAAATAGGTTATCCAATCTTGGTTAGACCTTCTTATGTTTTAGGTGGTCAAGGTATGGAAATAGCCAATGATGATGACGAATTAAAAGAGCATTTCAACGCAGCTTATAAAGTAGATAAAGACAATCCTATTTTAATAGATAAATATTTAAATGGAATAGAAGTAGAAGTGGATGCTATTTCTGATGGAGAAAATGTTGTGATACCTGGCATAATGGAACACTTGGAAAAAGCTGGAGTACATTCCGGTGATAGCATATCTATATATCCAAATATTTCATTAAGTAACAAATTAGAAAAAGAAATTGAAGAAATTACTAAAAAAATTGCAAGAGAATTGAATATTAAAGGTATTATAAATATTCAATTTATAATACAAGATGAAATTCCATTTGTAATAGAAGTGAACCCAAGATCAAGTAGAACGGTCCCATATATTAGTAAGGTAACAAAAATACCAATGATAGATACAGCGGTTAAAACTATGCTGGGAGACAATCTTAAAGATTTAGGATTTGAATATGGTATTCAAAAGAAAATAAAAGGATATACTGCAAAAGTACCGGTATTTTCCTCTCAAAAAATAGAAAATATAGAAATAAGCTTAGGACCAGAAATGAAATCCACAGGTGAAGCTTTAGGTATTCATGAGACATATCTAGGTGCCTTATATAAAGGGTTAATGGGAGCAGATGTAAAAATACCTGATAAAAGCTTACCAATTTTATGTACAGTAAAAGATGAAGATAAAGAAAGTATCTTAAGTATTGCAAAAAGATTTAAAAAACTAGGTTATAACTTTTATGCTACTAAAGGTACTACGGAATTTCTTCAAAAACATAATATTGAATGTGAAATTGTAAAAAAAATAAGTGAGGAAAGACCAAATATTATTGATGTAATAAAATCCGGGAAAATAAGCATGGTAATAAATACTCCTACTAAAGCAAATAATTCATTGACAGACGGCTTTAAGATAAGAAGAGCAGCTGTGGAATCCAATATATTAACTCTAACATCACTGGATACAGTAAATGCTTTGCTGGAAGTAATTGAGGCAAAAATCGATGAAAAGTCATTAAATATAGTTGAATTAGGAGAAATATTTCATTAAAAAATTGACCTTGTAATAGAATTACTCATATGTTATAATTTAATTTCTCAGGGGAATAGATGAGTGCTGGTGTGCTTCCTGGTCTTCAAAACCAGTGTGGGGCGTTCGAAGCGTCCCGGGTGGGTTCGATTCCCACATATTCCCGCCATTTGTGTATGGAGAGAATAGTAAGGAGATTAATTTGAGTAATAACAAAAAAATTATGGTATGTGTTACAAATCAGAAAACTTCAAGTAGACTTATTTTTAAAGGTGATGATACCAGAGAAAATAAAAATGACAAATTGTTTATTGTTCACATAATAAATAAAAAAGATAGAGTTTTATATGGAAATGATGATGGAGAAGCTTTAGAGTATTTATTTGATTTAGCTAAGCAGAAAGATGCAGAATTAATAGTTCAAAGATCAAATAATACTGAAAAATCATTAATAAAAGTAGCAAATGATATAGAAGCTACACACATAGTATTAGGGAAATCAAATAATAGCGATAGTTTAGATTTACATAAAAAAATATCAAAAAATCTAAAAGGCATACAAATAATCATAGATTGAGAAGTGTTGTAAATGTATTTAATTAAGCAGATGATGCTTTTAATTAACATGATTAAAAATCCAGACGTGAAAATATGGGATAAAATTAAAATTATACTTATGATTATATATATTATAAGCCCCGCTGACTTAATACCAGCGCCAGTATTTGGATTTAGCATAATTGATGACTTAATAATGCTGGTGTTTTTAATTACGTTAATGAATAAGTTATTTATTAAATATGGTTACAAAAAAGGAAAAGAAGATATAAATCCAGAAGATGTTATTGAAAATGTAGATTATGAAATAAAAAATGAAGATGAAGATGAAAGGGATGAGTAAACACTCATTCCTTATTTTCATTTAAAAAGTTTAGCTAATATGTTAAAATAATATAAATAATAATTAGAGAGGTAGCTTATGATTAATTATGAAAATTATGATGTAGAAAAAATTGTATATGAAAGTAATTTTCAGCGAATACTCCTATGTAAAAATCAAAATGAAGAATTATTCTATAATAATATTATATTAAGAGAAAGACTAATAGAACTGATTGATAAGGATTACTATCCAAACAGTTCTGATAATCTTATAGCAATAGAAGAAACTGAAGATAGGTTATATATATACTCAAAATATGTAAATCACAAGAGATTAACGGAGTTTATTAGCAATGATAACTTAACCTATAAAGAAAGAGTTATTCTAACAGAAAACCTTCTGAAAAAATTTATTGAACTTGAAAAATATTCTGATATTCAAGCAGATAGTATGATGAGTGAAGATAACATATTAATAGACGATAATCAAAATATTATTTTCAAGAACTTATTAATTTTTAATCAAGATTATGATATAGAAGCAAGCCTATTAATGAAACAAGCATCAAACTATATGCATTATATTTTCGTTGGGAAATTTATAGAGGAATTTAACGTGTCTGATGAAATTCCACCAGATATTAGAAGAATAATTAAAAGAGCAAATTCTAATGAGTATTCAGATATTAAAGATCTACTAGATGCTTTCAAGAATTCGCCAACTTACAGCTTGATAATTCCTATAACTAAAGAAAATAAAGAAATAGATGAAGATAGTATTTCAGAAAATGATCAAAACGAGAATGAAAAAGAAGAAAAAAATAGATATATCTTACCGATTATTCTAGCTGTAATTATTGTACCGGTTATTATCATGCTTTTATTTAATTATAATAAAGAAGAACAGGTTAATCCAGAACAGGATAAACCTACTAATCAAACACCTAATGAACAAGAAAATAATGAAAATCAAGAATCGAATAAACCGGAAGAAAATCTTCCAGAAAGTATTTTAGGTTTTTATAATGAAGAAATTATAAAGGAAAATTCTGACAATTATGCAGTAACTGATTTTTCAAAGTTTTATGATGGTTACTATTCTTTAAAAATTGAAAATAAAGGAATTGAAAATAATAAATATCTTTTTGCTGTAATAGATTTAGATTCCGAAGATTATATTTACTTAAAAAACAGAGAAGTAGGAATATCTACAAGATTTATCAGTGATAAAACAATTGAAGGCAATTGGATTATAGAAGTTAGAAAGAATGGTGAAATTTCAAATATAACTAATGAAAAAACCCTGTTAAATCCAAACTCTTGGAATATTAAACAAAGATCTCTCACATTAGGAGATAATGATGAAATAAAACTTTTTTTCCAATATAAAGAAGAAGCAAATGTTTGGATTGACTCTATAGAAATAGATGTTTTAAAATAACATCTATTTTTTTTTGTTATTTTTGGAACAATTAAGAGACTTCTACGTCTAAACTAATGTTGATGGAGGTGTGAAATGAATAAAGTAATAAGAATGGAAAAAATATATAAAAATTACAAATTAGGTCAAGTGAATGTAGAAGCTTTAAAAGGAATTGATTTGGAAGTAGAAGAAGGAGAATTTATCTCAATTATGGGACCTTCAGGTTCAGGAAAATCAACCTTATTAAACCTTATAGGCTGTTTAGATCAACCAACAGATGGGATATATGAGCTTGATGGTAATAGAGTAGAAAAATTAAATGATTTTCAACTATCAGAAATTAGAAACAATTTTTTAGGATTTGTTTTTCAAAGTTTTAACTTATTAAGCACATTAAATGCTATTAAAAATGTAGAAATACCCCTTATATATAGAGGAATTAGAAAGAAAAAAAGAAGGGAATTATGTGAGGAAGCATTAGAAATAGTTGGTCTTGGAGATAGGATGAATCATTTACCTAATCAATTATCCGGGGGCCAGCAGCAGAGAGTTGCTATAGCTAGAGCTATTGTAGGCAAACCATCTGTAATCTTAGCAGATGAACCAACTGGAGCTTTAGATACAAAGACGGGGAATGATATAATGGACATTTTCAAAAGATTAAATAAAGAAACTAATATGACTATTGTACAGGTTACTCATGAAGAAAACATAGCAAAAATAGGAAATAGAATTATAAGATTAATAGACGGACACATAAAATAATAATTTTCAGGAGGAAGAAATGATAAAAAGAATTTTACCAGTAATAATTATAATAGCACTTGTAGTAGCCGGTGGATATTATGCAATTTCTCAACTTATTCCAGATACAGATGTTGAAGGCAGACAAGAAGTCATATATTCTACTAGTCCAGTTACAAAAGGCGATATAAGTGTAGGAGTTGAAACTTCAGGTCAAATTAATGCAGCCTATGGTGGAGGCATTAGAATACCAGAACCATCAGACCCACAGCTTTATAATATATCTTATGTAATAGATGAATTTTTAGCAGAAGAAGGAGACAATCTACTTCAAGGTGACCCAGTTTTAAAATTAGCTTCTACAGACCTAGATAGTTTAATTGGAGATTTGGAAGATCAACTTGAAAGCAAAAAAGAATATCTTGCCCAGTTATTAGGAATAGATGTATCCCAAGTTGAGAATATAAATCCTTACGATGGAATAGTAATAAATGCTCCTATAAAAGGAAGGGTTACAGAATTAAATGCAGAAGAAGGCGAAGAACTTCAAAGCCTTATAGCCAGCATTGTAGATGACTCAGAAATTAAATTAAAATTCAAAGCTAATAAATCAGAATATAATAAACTTTTTGAAGGTCAAAGAATATTACTTAAGTTCCCTTACTTCGATGGATATTATGAGGGGAAAATCACAAAATTAAACAGCAATGCAGTTCCTGATAATCCAGAAGATAATGAATACGGACTAACTTATGTTCACTGGGGAGAAATTGAAGCAGTAAATCCAGGTTTAGTTCAAACAGGTATGATTGCAAGTGTTAATTTAGCTAAATCGGAAGATTCTTTTGAACCTGCTTCTACTTTACAACATATGGCAGAGGTAGAAAGCTATAAAAAAGAAGAAAAAATTTATAAAAACTCTATTTCATCAGATGAACTTGTAGTTACTGATGTATTAGTTAATGAAAATGATTATGTAGAAGAAGGTCAGTCAATTGTTAAATTGGCTGGTGCTGATGTTAGGATTATGATACAAGAAAATTTGGACCAATTAAGAGAAGCTCAAAGAACAATAGATAAAGCTTATGAACTAAAAAATAACTTGATTGTAACAGCTCCTATGGATGGAGTGGTAGCAGGATTTTGGAGACAAAAAGGAGAAACAATAAGAGCTGGAGAATGGGTAGGAGATATTTTTAATACAAGTAATATGAGTGTATATACCCAAGTAGATGATCTTGATGTAGTTTATGTTAAGCAAGATGCACCTGTTGAAGTAACTGTAGATGCACTACCGGGAGAAGTATTTGAAGGTAAGGTGGTTAGAGTATCTCAATCAGGACAGGACTCAAGTGGAGTAATCCAATATTCTGTAAATATTGAAGTATCTGGTAGTGGAGATTTAAGACCGGGAATGATGGCTAAATGTTTCATAGATGCTGGAAGTGCAGAAAATACATTACTTGTTCCTATAGAAGCTGTTTTTGAAGAAGATGGACAATCTAAAGTAGAAATATTAAAAGATGATGAAGTTGTTGAGGTAGTTAAAATTGAAACTGGATTAATGAACGACAGGTATGTTGAAATACTTGAAGGTCTAGAAGAAGGTCAGGAAGTTATAACTGGAAGCAGTTCAGATTTATTACCAAGTGAATCAATTCAATCAAATGATACAATAATCCCAGAAACAGAACCAGAGGAGTGATACTATGAGTGAATACCAAGGAACAAAATCCACTCTTGTAAGATTTTACTTTACTGCTAAAATGGCGTTGAATGGATTAACTTCAAATATGCTCAGAACTTCACTTACTGTTTTAGGAATATTAATAGGTGTGGCTTCAGTTGTTAGTTTAATGGGTATAGGAGAAGGTGCAAGGCAAACAGTTGTTGAACAATTTGAAAGTTTAGGGAAAAATGTTGTTATTGTAAAATCAAACCAACCAGCATTAAATTTCGAACCAGAGGAATATATAGAATTGTTGGATAGGGTAGATGGACTAAAATATGCTACTTCTGTTGTAAATACAGAATCAAATATAAGATGGAGAAGAACAAGAGGAGAACTTCAAATTCTTGGAGTTAACGAACAGTATCCAATAATTAGAGATCACGAATTAATAGATGGAAATTTCTTTTCATCCCTACATGTAAAACAGAGATCTCCAGTAGTTGTTTTAGGATACAATGTGGCTGTTTCTTTACTAAATGGCAGAAGTCCAATAGGACAAACCATGACTATAGACGGAATATCCTATAGAATTATAGGAGTACTATCTAGAAAAGGAGAAGGTAAAGGAGAAAATATCGACAATAAAGTGATTATCCCCTATACTGCAGCAATGAAAATAGATGGAGATAGAACTGTTTCAGAAATTTGGGGTAAATCTGATTCTCCAGAAAATGCAGCATTATCAATTGTACAGTTAGGTAGAATTTATAAAAGAGAACTAGGAATTTACGATAAAGATACAGGTCCAGGAGATGGAGATGGAGATGATGGCGGTGGAGGTGGAGAAGTTCCCGACATGCCCGTTGAAGAACCTATTAAAGAAGAAATAAACACCCAGCCTAGAAATCAAGACAACAATATATTTAACTCTTCTGACGAACTAATTACTGTTACAAGTTTGAATCAACTTGTTAGAGAAGCTGATAATGCTAACAGAGTTATGACCTTGCTGCTAGGTGGAATTGCAGCAGTTTCATTACTTGTAGGTGGGTTGGGCATTATGAATATAATGCTGGTAGCTGTTAGTGAAAGAACTTCAGAAATAGGAGTAAGAAGAGCATTAGGAGCGAAAAAATATGACTTGCTTCTTCAGTTCATGCTTGAAGCTCTCTATGTAAGTATAATAGGGTGTATTATTGGCATTGCTGCTGGTATATATGTAATAAATCTATTTAATAGAAATGGATTAGATGCTGTGGTAAGCATGCAGGCAGTCAAAATATCTACAGTTGTAGCTCTAACTTCAGGACTACTATTTGGTGTTTATCCAGCTTATATGGCTTCAAATTTACCTCCAGTTGAAGCATTAAACAGAAAATAATATAAAAGTAAAGGAATGTTTCTTATTTCTTTACTTTTTTAAACCTATCTTATACAATTAAGCTAATAAAGTGAAAAGTGAGGAATGAAAATGTATAAAAAAAGAAGAGAAAGTATTACAGATAAAATTAAGAAAAATTCTCTAGTAGTTGTTTTCTCTGGAAAAGCTCCTAGAAATTCAGAGGACAATTTCTATAAATTTAATTCTAATAGAAACTTTTTTTATCTAACAGGAATTAATAGAGAAAATTTTATTTATTTGTACAATAATTCAGAAAAAGAGGAAGAAACTCTATTTATTGAAAAACCTAATGAAAAGATGGAAAAATGGGTAGGAAGATTCTTAAAAGAAGAAAAAGCGAAAGAAATATCTAAAATAGATAATATAAAATTCAATGAAGAATTCACTAAATATCTCATTACTCTATTTAAGGATTATGATATAGAAAATATATATTTAGATTTTAAAAACTGGGAAATTGACGAACCTTTAACTCAATCACAAAAACTATCTAAAGTCTTAAAGGAAAAATATCCATATATAAAGATAAAAAATATTAATAAATATATTGAAAATTTAAGATTGATAAAAGATAAAAAAGAGATAGAACTTACTCAAAGAGCAATAGATATAACAAAAGAAGCAATTGAAAACATGATGATTAAATCAAAGACCGGCATGTTTGAATATCAAATAGAGGCAAACTATAATTATATCCTAGACAATTATGGAGTTACAACTTCTTTTGATACTATAGCAGCTTCTGGGGAAAATGCAGTGATACTTCATTATATTAACAATGATAGCAAAACAGAAGATGACGATTTAATACTTTGCGACTTAGGAGTTAAGTACAAGGAATACAATTCTGATATTACTAGAACTTTCCCTGTAAATGGGAAATTCACTGATAGACAAAAAGAAGTATACAGTGTAGTATTAGAAGCAAACAAAAAAGTGATAGAAGAAGCTAAACCTGGGAAAACCTTGCTGGAATTAAATGAACTTGCAAAAGACATTTTGTTTGAGGGATGTAAAAAACTTGGTCTTATTAAAGAAAAAGACGAGTTGAGTAAATATTATTATCATAGTGTTTCTCACTTTTTAGGTTTAGATGTACATGATGTTGGTGGCAAAAAAATCAAGCTTAAAAAAGGTATGATGATTACAGTAGAACCAGGATTATATATAGAAGAAGAAGGAATAGGTATTAGAATTGAAGATGACATACTTATAACGGAAAAAGATTCTATAAACTTATCAAAAGACATATTAAAAGAAATTGATGAAATAGAGAATTTAATGAAAAAATAAAGGGTAGGTAATATATGACATTAATCAAATCTTTAAAAAAATTAATAAAAAGTACTGAAAATAAAGAAATGGCTGTCAAACATGTTGTATATTACCTTTTTAGGAAAAAATCAAAAACCGAAAATATTGATAATCTGATGCTAGAATATAATTTTTTTTACTTTGATAATTTATCTTACCTAGACCAAGAGATAGATAAATTAATAGAAAAAAACAAAAATCAATTTTTAGAATCAACTCCAGGGGATATCTATGAAAATATTACAACTAAAAATTTAAAGAAAAGTTTAGGACAGGTTTATACACCTAAAAATACTGTAATGGATATGATAGGAATGCATGATTTTAGTTCAATCACAACGGATTCTGATAATAAAATTATAGATATATCCTGTGGATCAGGATATTTTTTAATACCTATTATAGAAAAATATGCATCTAAAGGATTTAGTGTTAAAAATATAGTGAAAAACCTTGTATATGGAGTAGATAAAGATGAATTTTCAGTTTTTTTAACAAAATTAAGTATATTGCTTAAATATCCAGAATTAGAAAATAAGGATTTAAATATATTTCAGGGAGACATATTATTTGACTCTATAAACCCAATAGATGATTATAAGTTTGACCTAATAATTGGAAATCCACCTTATATAGGACATAAAAACTTATCAAAAAATTATAAAGAAAAACTATATAAAAATTACAATACCTATACAAATAAATCAGATATATCCTTCTGTTTTTTTGAAAAGGGATATAGAATGCTAAAAGAGAACGGTAAAATTATTTTTATTACCTCTAGATATTTTATGGAAGGACAAAATTCATTCGAAATAAGAAAATTCTTAAAAAATAACTATAAAATAGAGAGAATAGTTGATTACAACGGTTCTAATCTTTTCAAAGGAGCAAATATAAGTCCGTTAATTATTAAGTTATCAAAAGAAAAATCTTCAGGCAATTTTAATTACAGTTACCTATATGATGAAAAATTTAACCATGTTGATTTCAATCAAGGTAACCTTAAATCAGATAAGTGGATTATAAGACCCCAAACCCAATTGGAATTATTACGTAAACTATATAGTGAAACCCAATTTAGAATAAAGGACTTTATTGAGTTCAAACAAGGAATAATAACAGGATTAGATAAAGCTTTTGTTGTTACAGATGATATTATCAAAGAATATTCTCTTGAAAAAGATTTGCTTAAAAACTGGATTAAAAATAGTAATATCTATAAAGACCATATTATTAATGTTAATAACTATAAACTAATTTATTCTAAAGATTTAGATATTAGCCTATATCCAAAAACTGAAAAATATCTAAATCAATTTAAATCAAGATTGGAAAAAAGAAGAGAATGCAAAAAAGGTATAATAAAATGGTACGAACTTCAGTGGCCGAGAAAAAGAGAAATTTTCGAAGAAGAAAAAATTATATTCCCTTATAAAGCTAAAGAGCCAACTTTTTTTAATGACAAAAACAATCTTTTTTGTAGCGCAGATATTTATATTGGAATATGTAAAGATAAAGATATTAAATATGAAAATCTTGTTAAATACTTAAATTCAAAGATTTTTAAATTTATTTGTTCTATGGAATTGAAGAAAGTAGGGAAAGACTTGTATGAATTTTACCCTTACGCACTTGAAAATTTACCAATTATTAACAAAATATCATTTATCCTGAATTATTCACAGT
>DPPH01000184.1:0-230 GCA_003539375.1 Clostridiales bacterium | reverse complement strand
GGAAGAAATAAACATTATAAACAGTACAACATGAGGAGTTTTTAAATGATAAAAAAAATAATTATTTTAGTATTAATTTTTACATTAATAAGTATAAATGTGTTTGGAGCAACTATATATTTCGATGTTCAAGATCATTGGGCAAGAGAGGATATATATTGGGCAACTAATGAACAAAATATATTCAATGGATACGGTGACTATACATTTAAACCAGAAAGGAATATTTC
>DPPH01000019.1:6117-6491 GCA_003539375.1 Clostridiales bacterium | reverse complement strand
GCTGGATCTACAATAGCTGCAGCTATTGAACTTCATCAAAAAGGTTATATAAAAGATGATGAACTCGATGGATTAAAACTTGAATTTGGCAATGGTACAGCTATTGCTGACTGGGTTAAGAGAATGGGACATAGAGAAGGTTTAGGAGACAAAATGGCAGAAGGTTCTTATAGACTAGCAGATAGTTACGGCAAACCAGAATTCTCAATGTCAGTTAAGAAATTAGAAATTCCGGCTTACGACCCAAGAGGTGTTCAAGGTCAAGGATTAACATATGCAACATCTAATAGAGGTGGCTGTCACGTTAGAGGATACCTAGTATCACCTGAAATATTGGGATTACCAGAACAATTAGATAGGTTATCAGCTGAAGG
>DPPH01000019.1:3733-5821 GCA_003539375.1 Clostridiales bacterium | reverse complement strand
TATAATGCTATTTGCGGAACAGAACACGATGCAAACTCAATTCTTGAAGCTGGAGATAGAATATATAACATAGAAAAATTGTTCAACCTTGAAGCAGGAATAAAACCAGAAGAAGATACTTTACCAAAGAGACTTCTAGAAGAACCAATACCTGCTGGACCATCAAAAGGAAATGTAAGTAAACTTAAAGAAATGCTTCCAAAATATTATGCAGAAAGAGGATGGACTAAAGAAGGTATTCCAACAGACGAAAAATTACAAGCCCTTGGATTAAAATAATTATTAGGAGATGATATTTTGAATGTTGAAGTAAGGCTATTCGCCACCTTTAGAAAAGGTCGATTCAAAAAAAAGAATATTGAAGTTGTTGAAGAAAATGTTAAGGTTTTGGATTTATTGAATAAGCTTGGAATAAAAGAGGACGAAGTAGCCTTAATCATAGTAAATGGTAGGCATTCAAATGTAGATAGGATAATGGAAGAGGGAGATATTTTGTCCCTCTTTCCTCCTGTTGCAGGAGGCTAACACTTTAAATATCTATGAAATATGATATACTGAAGTATATATTTTATAGGAGTGACAAATGAAAGAAAAAAATGTAGAAAAATCTTCAAGTATCGATAAAGCGCTAATTGTACTAAGACAATTATGTAAAGAACCTTACAAGTTCACTATGACAGAACTTGCAAAAAAAACAGAGATTAATAGAACTACAATATACAGAATACTAAATACATTGGAAGACAAAGGATTAGTTATAAAGACTAAAGACAATAAGCAGTACAAACTCGGACCTTTTGCTTATGAAATGGGGTCCATATACCTAAACAACTTTAGATTTAAAGACAGTATATACCCAATTTTGGATAAAATATCTCACGAAACTAAGGAATCTGTAGGTTTTGCGGTTATAGATGGAGAAAAGGTAATTTCTCTTTACGAAATAGAAATAGACCAACCCATGAAAATGAATTATAGACCGGGAATAAATTATCCAATTAATAGAGGATGCTACGGTAAGTGTTTGATGGCATACTATGACCAGGATAGGGTTAAGGAAATTTTAAAGAATAAAGAATTTGAACAAGTATGTGAAAATACTATAACAGATAAAGAAGAACTATTAAAAGAATACGAAAAAATAAGACAACAAGGATATGTAGTTAGCATCAATGAGACCTTTCCTTTTGCAGTAGGAGTAGGTGTACCTATACGAAACTCTAGTGGAGAAGTAAAAGCATGTGTCGCAATAGCTTTTTTTAAGAGAGAAGATTATAAAGAAAAACTAGAGAATATGAAGAAAGTTTTACTAAAATATCAAGATGAGATATCTAAATATATGATATAATCTTACCTGAGGTGAGATAATGAAACTAATAAATGATATAGAAGAAATAAATGAAACTATAGAAAAAAATGACTTTGTACTAGGATACTTTACTACTACAACATGTAATGTATGTAAGGACCTTTTACCTAAAATAGAAAAAATGATGGAAAAATTTCCAAATATTGTTGGAGTAAAAGGTGAAGCTGACGTTGAAAAAAGAATTGCTGGAGAGTACAGCGTATTCGCAGTACCTACCATCCTTCTCTTTATAGAAGGGAAGGAAACCCTTAGGTTTGCAAGAAATGTAGGGGTAGATGAACTTTCGGAAAAAATACAGCGATATTATGATATGTTTTATTAATTTTATTATTAACATGATTCAGTGTAAGAAGACTTCGGAGTATTTTGATTAAAATATAGAATAAGTGTAAAAGATGTTCTATGAGCATTGTTTGAGTGAAATGAGTTTGCGAATTATCTTTAAACGTTTCTTAATATTTTCCAAAATACGTAGCGTCTGATGATCTGAATCTGTTAATAGTAAAATTCTTTTCAAACAGAGGCAAAGTAGTATATTAGATAATAAAATTATTAACAGGAGAGAACTTCAGTTAATAATTTTTTTTATCCTTTTCTAAATGTTAAAAATATGTTATAATATAGACAGTTCATATAAAGAACAAAAGGTTCAAATAACGAACAAAGGAGGCAAATATGAGTAATGAATTTTTAGAAAATATATCAAAACATTTTAGTGA
>DPPH01000019.1:0-3436 GCA_003539375.1 Clostridiales bacterium | reverse complement strand
CCATGTACAAGATGGAAGAAAAAACGTTACAGCAGTTTTAAAAGGTAAGGGTAAGGGAAAATCTCTCTTGCTTACTGGACATATGGATACAGTACCGCCCTACGATATGGAAGATGCCTTAGAAATGAAAGTAGATGGAGACAAGCTTATAGGGCGTGGGACCAACGATATGAAGGGACCCCTGGCTACTATGATGATGACCTTGGCTGCCATAAAGAGATCAGGGATTCAACTTGATGGAGATTTAATTTTTGCTGGAGTAGTAGATGAAGAAGAGAAAAGTTTAGGAACTATTGATTTAATCGAAAAAGGAATTAAAACTGACGGAGCCATAGTAGGAGAACCGTCAAAACTGGATATTTGTATAGCTCACAGAGGCTTAGAATGGCTTGAATTTGAATTTGAAGGAAAGACTGTACACGGAGGAGCTCAAGCTGAAGGTATCAATGCAATTTTAAGAGCTTCAAATTTCATTCAAAAATGTGAAGAAAAAATTGTTCCAAAGTTATCTGAAAGAAAACATCCAGTGACAGGAACTTCAACAATGAATTACGGTACCATTAATGGTGGAACTCAGCCAAGCACTGTAGCTGGAAATTGTAATATGAAAATTGATAGAAGATGGATTCCTGGAGAAAAATACGAAGATGTTCTTGATGAGTATAGGAATGTATTAAAAGAACTAAAAGATGAAGACCCTAAATTCAAATGCAATATGAAAGTTATGGATGTCAGCGTCATGAAAGAAGGATACGTACACGAACCTATGGAAATAGATGCAGATCATTCACTAGTAGAAACTTTAGTAAAATCTTCTGAAGAAGCTTACGGCAGAACCCCTGAAAAAACTTACTTTCCGGCATGGAGCGATGGAGGATTACTCTATACCTATGCTGATATACCTACCCTTGTATTCGCACCGGGAGATTTGGAGACAGCTCACTCAAAGGATGAATTTATAGACAGAAAAGAACTTGTACCAGCGGTTAAAATTTACGCCCTTACAGCATATAATTTTTGCAAGTAACGTAACGATAGTTCAACAATAGTTCAGCAATAGTTAAGCAATAGTTCAGCGATAGTTAAGCGATAGTTCAGCAGTAGTTTAACAATAGCTTACAATATTTCACAGGAGGTGGTTTAGGAAAAAACTTTCGACATAAGATATAAAAAATAAAATAGGAGGTTGATTATGTCAGAAAACACAGAAGCGAAAAAAAAGAAAAGAAGAATTCCCCATGTTTATGTAATCTTGCTGGCGGTAGTAGCGATTTGTGCAATTTTAACTTATATAGTTCCAGCCGGTCAGTATGGTATGATGGAAGCAGCAAATGGAAGAGAAGTAGTAGATCCAAACTCTTTTGAATGGATCGAAAATACTCCGGTAGGCCTTATGGATTATTTCAAATCAGTTCCAGATGGTCTTGTTGAAACAGCTTCAATAATTTTCTTCATATTTATAGTTGGTGGCTCTTTTGCAGTAGTAAATGCTACAGGAGCTATAGAAGCTGGTATCGGAGAAATTACAAGGAAAATGCAGGGGAAAGAAAGAGCAATAATTCCTGTAATAGTAATTGTATTTTCATTAGGAGGAGCAGTATTTGGTATGGCAGAGGAGACTCTACCATTTATTCCTATAATGGTTACATTGGCTATTGCTTTAGGATTTGACTCCTTAACCGGAATAGGAATGGTTCTGGCAGGAGCTGGTGCAGGTTTTGCCGGTGCTTTCATGAACCCTTTCACCATAGGGGTTGCCCAAGGTATTGCTGAATTACCTTTATTCTCAGGAATGGGATACAGAATCATAGGTTATGTAGTAATGGTAACTTTAGTTATTATTTTCCTATACAGATATGCTGGCAAGGTAAAAGCAAATCCAGAGCTAAGCTCTATGTATGAATTTGACAAGCAGAGAGAAGATATGCTTGACTTAGATGATATAGAAGAGTTTACTCCACAAAAGCAAAGAGTACTAATAGTAGTATTATTAACTATTGCCTTACTTGTATTTGGAGTAATACAGTACGGGTGGTATATACAAGAACTAGCAGCTTTATTCTTAGGAATGGGTATTGTTACAGCTTTAGTAGGCGGTTTAGGATTAAATGGCTTTGCTGAAGAATTAATAGAAGGTATGGCAAATATAGCCGGTGGAGCAATGGTAGTTGGTTTTGCAAGAGCTATATTAGTAGTTCTTGAATCAGGGAATATTTTAGATACAATACTTTATGTATCATCTAATTTTCTTACTACCTTACCATCTTCTGTAACGGCTTTAGGTATGTATGTATTCCAGTGTTTACTAAACTTCATCGTACCATCAGGAAGTGGACAGGCAGCAGTTTCTATGCCTATACTAGCGCCTCTTTCAGATTTAGTTGGAGTTACAAGACAGACGGCAGTACTTGCTTATCAGTTTGGTGATGGAATTTCAAATATTTTCACCCCAACATCTGGATACTTTATGGCTGGACTAGCTCTAGCTAAAATTCCATGGGATAAGTGGGCTAAATGGTTCGCACCATTATTATTAATAGAATATGCTTTTGGTGCAATATTCGTTCTAATTGCTCATATGATACAGTTAGGACCTTTCTAGAGAAATACTTATATTACAAAACGGCGGGTGACCGCCGTTTTTTTGGTGTAATGTATTATTAAAAATAAGATTCTTCGCTGCGCTCTGAATGACAAAATAAAAGCAGCTGTCATACTGAGTTACGAAGTATCTTAGCTGCTTCAAGATTTTTTCAAAGACGCTTTCTTGCCAATCAACTTGCAGTCTCTAGGGAAAGCTATTCGTGAGACCTGCATCTATTTGTTTCTCAAATAGTGCTAGGGCTACAACTGTGATCTGCATGAAAGATAACGACTGTTCAACTATTGTTCAACTATTGCTCAACTATTGCTCAACCATCGCTTAACCATCGCCCAATTATTCTAATTCTGGAATCTTTCTGTGTTTTGTATTTTGCTCGTAAATGTATCCTACCTGCAGTAATTTATCCTCTTGAAAAGCTCCGGCTGTGAAGGTTATACCTACCGGTTCTCCTGTTGACCTAAATCCACCAGGAACTATAAGAGCAGGATATCCAGCATAAGCATAAACTAAGGAAAAATTGTTACTTAAAGAAACCAGCACATCAAATTCCTTTAGTTTTTCGTCGATTGCATTTTGGCAGGTTTTCTTATCTCTTTCTAAAATTTCCCTATACTTTTCTTCTGTGATTTTAGTAAAGGCTGACTTTTGTATTAAGTCATGACCGTAAGGGGCTCTATTTGATATATCTTCGTTGTTGAATTCCCATATATCTACCAATTCTTTTGGTGCACCTTCTGACTGTTCTATTTCCTTTAGGTATTCTTTCATGCTTTCTTTGAATTCGTACTCTAAGATGCTTCCCATATCAACTTCGAAAGCCTCTTCATCAAT
>DPPH01000280.1 GCA_003539375.1 Clostridiales bacterium | reverse complement strand
ATATATTGGTATAAGCTCCAGCACTACCTTCTTTAGAAAAAGACTTTTCTTCTCCTGTTGTATTGTTAACTAGGTCTACCTTGTAAGCTATACTTTGACCTTCTGTGATTTCTTCTCCAAAGACTCTAAGGCTTATAGAAGGAATATCTCCAGTGATAAACTCCTTACTTATTATAGTATTTACGTAGAATGGAAGCTTAGCATTTACATTTATTTTTGAAGAATAAGACTGCATATCTTCGGTAAATCCTTGGAAGGTGACTCTCCAAGATGTTAAATTATCCGGTAATTTAAAGGATAAGGCTCCCTCTCCTGATTGGTCTAGGGTTATTGTCCTAAAATATGCCGTATCTTTAAATTCTCTTCTTACAGTATAATCTCCACCTTCTCCACCTTTTTCTGCTCCTATTTGGTATTCAAAACTGTTGTAATCGTTGGATATATAATCCTTTTTTATGCCTGTTGAATAAACAGGTGAATACAAATCTGCCAGTGGATTTACATCCTGTGGGAAAAGCTCAAAATATGCTTCATCAACTACACTGATATTAACATTTGATTGAACAGGTTCCCCTTTGTTATCTAGAGCTTTTATATTAACAGTGGCTACATCTCCAGGACGATAATCCTTCTTATCCGGAGTTAGGCTTATGTTCATTTCTTTTTCTTCGTATTCGTAGCTTAGATGTGTTGGTGATAGGGTTTTAAATATATCCCCATTATCTATATATACACCTTGTATAAAGACATTAGGGATATAGGAATTTTTAAAGTTCAACTCTCCGCTTACCCTATCGGTGATATAGTATTCTTTCACACCATCCTGCATTATCATAACAAGAAGCTTATCTTCCTCTATTTCTTCTTTTCTACCTTCCTGGTTTCCTCTTTTTAGATAGTAGGTGAAATTTTCATCTTCTTTAAACCTATAATGTTCTTTATCTTCTATTTCTATAGATAGACTATTGTCTTCCATATTGAATAGGTCTCTCTGGTTAAACCTAAAGCTTCTCCGTTCAACTATACTGTCGTTTTTAACATTGTCATTATCTAAGGTTACTATAACTTCAAAGGTACTTTCAGAGTCTTTAATGTATGGTGCTTCTAGTTCATATTTTCCATTTACAGTATTAATATTAAAGTTTTCTCTCTGCTTAGTTCTTTTGACGTATTCGTACTTGGTTTTTGTTACCTTATCTATTAGGTCGTAGTAGGATCCTCTTTCTACTCTTTCATAGTAGGTTTCCACTACTTTTAAGTTAACCTCTTCGTTAAGGGGAGCTCCCTTCATGTCTTCAATGTCTTTATTTTCTGAGTTGATATATTTCTGCAAATCTATTTCATTTATATTTACAGTAATTACAGGAGTTTCCAATTCGCTGTTTAAGTCTGTTGTTATCATCTTAGTTTTAGGAAAAAATGTAAAGGTACTTAAATCAGTAATCCTCTGATCTTCAGCATCCTTATTATATGCAGCTATCCTTCCGGAAGTAGGTCTCCAGGAAGTAGTGTTATCAGATGGAGTAATAGTAATCTCCCCAGTACCGTTTTCGTCAGTCTGTAAAGTATTGTTGGTTAATCCGGATAAATTAAAATCAAGATTGAAGCTCATATTAGCTGCCGGGCTACCATCGAAAAATTCAGACCTAAGCTTGTAAGTTATATCCTCTCCTACCATTATATAGTCTTTATTGAAATCAGATTCTAGCCTGTATATTGGCTTGGTATATTCACTTACATAAATTTCTTTTTCCATCACAGTATTATCATTATTAGTTAATACTAGGTTGTACCAACCGGTAGTTAAATCTTCAAAGGAGAAACTGGAAGTAAAGGTACCAATTTTATCAACTCTTACACTTTTGCTTTGGATTTCCTTTTCACCGTACACGTTGGATATAAAGGATAAAGTGTAGTTATCAGAATCCAGGTCTTTCTTTGGTTTTACATATCCAAATATATTAACCTTGTCCGTCGGTTGGTAGGTACTCCTATCTGTAAAGAAATAGGACCAGTAGTCTTTAGAGTCCGGACTGTAGATGTTGTAGTAAAATGGTCTGTAGGTATACTCCGTTCTTAATACAAAGTCATTATACCCATCTGCAGATACAGTGCCGTAGGTTGTCCTGCTTTCCTCTTCAGGAGTGTAATCTATTTGGGCAACACCATCGGAACCAGCCTTACCTTCGAAGCCCCCTTCAAAGGATACATCAGCACCTGCTAAAGCTTCTCCAGTACCAGCATCATTTAACCATAGAAACTGGGAGTCTTCTAATTCCGCATTATATACTAATACATCGCTTATCTGAATAAAGGTATACTTTTTAGTACCTTTCAAGCTAGCTTCTGCAAGGTAGTATCCTTCATCCATTTCTTCAGGAAACTGTAAAATGTCAAAGGATGAATAACCCTGTTCTACTTGGATAGGAGTAGTATTAAAACTGCTTACTTGGGTTAAGTAGTCAGGCTTTGTATTTTCAAAATCTTCATACAAGTATTTTATATTTCTTACTTCATCGAATTTTTTGATATCCTTCAAGAAATTTTCCCCGGAATCAAAACTGTAAAGACTTATACTTATTTCTTCATTTTTAAAGCTTTCTCCCACATATCCTTCTAAAAAAGGCACCTGAAGGGTAGTAAAGTTGGCGAAGTTTTTATTTAACCTAAGTCTAGAACTTTGTACTTCTCTAGTAGTAAAAGAAAAAGTATAATCTTCCTCTAAAGCTAGGTCGCTATCTTTTAGTTTAGCTCCGGCTTTTACAGTAACTGTATACTTTGTCGATTCTTCTAATTTTTCAGGAACAAAAATTTCAATATTTCCATTTGTTGTAAATTTTCCTTCAACTTCAGGATAAATTTGGAAGGATTC
>DPPH01000165.1:6601-12315 GCA_003539375.1 Clostridiales bacterium | reverse complement strand
TGAATTACTGTGAATAATTCAGGATAAATAATTTTTTCCCAAAATTGTTTATTTTTTTTAAAAAATTTAGTATAATAGTTATTGGTTGTCCAACCTTTAACTCTAATATAAAAAATAATATCATTTATACGATGTAATGTCAATTAGTGATTGAATAATTTAATCTGATTTTTTATTATTGACACTTTTCGTTCGACAAAACATAAAATTATATACTAAGCTTCAAATATAAACAAATAATCAAGGAGGGAATATATATGAAACTAAATAGTAAAACATTATCTTCACAGGTTAAAGAAGCCTTACTTAATATGATTAAAGATATGAATTTCATGGACCAACTACCTTCAGAAAACAAACTTGCTTCTCAATTTGGAGTAAGCAGAAACACCGTTAGGGAAGCTCTTAAAGTTTTAGAAAATCAGGGGTTGGTAATACTTAGACACGGTATTGGTACTTTTGTTACTAGATATAACAGCGATGATAACATCAGGTATAATATTGCAGCCCTAGACAGTACCACAAAAATTATATCTGAACACGGTTATAAGCCAGGCACTAAAAGTATGAAGTTTGATGTAAGGACGGCTAATCCAATAATTTCAAAGCATCTAGGTAGCGATGATCCTTTAGAAACATTGTATATTGAAAGAGTGCGTACAGCGGACAGCTCACCTATTGTATTTGTCGAAGATTACATCCCATGTGCTGACGGTATGATAGAAGATTACACTCAAAATAAGTATCATTCTTTATTTGATTTTATAAATCAGTATTCAAATGTTTCTTTTTCAAGTTGTTCTATTCACGCTGTATTGAGTGATAAAAGACTTATGGATAAATTATCTTTAGAAGAACCGGAAGCTTTATTATTACTACAGCAAATTCATTATTCAAACACTGGAGTACCAGTTTTTTACTCTGATAGCTATTTTTTAACAGAAAAATTAGAATTTAATATAATTAGAAGATTTAGCGAATAAAATTTTTTCAGAGTAATATAATAATCTTAAGGAGGCAACATGAATTATTTATTTTTGAAAAGTATGATGCACAAAGATCCAAGATTAGAGAATGAAGCAGATGACTTATTTCGTTATTTATCTAAGGAACTCTCCTTAGAGTTTAACAAGAAAACTAAAGCCGAAGATGAAGATGTTTCCCTATTATATGTTTCGACTGGAGGTACAGCAGGTCTCTTTAAAGAGTCTTTGAAACATTTAAAAGAACCCGTAGTAATAGTAACCAGTGGTACAGATAATTCTCTATCAGCCTCTATGGAAATGATGACTTACCTAGCTGACAACAAAATAAAGGGTAAACTTCTACACGGCACAAAGACTGAAATAGCAAGGGATTTAGAATATATACTGAAGGCTGTAGAAACAAGAAATCAGCTTAAGAGTATGAAGCTTGGTATGATAGGTAAACCTTCAGACTGGTTGATTTCTACCAATGTAGATTACTCGATTATTAAAGACAAACTAGGCATTGAAGTTATAGACATTAGTATGGATGAACTTTTATCAGAAATAGGCAAAGGTTTTTATGAAGAAAACAATCATACTAAAGAACTTTTAAATCGGGATTTCAACAAATCCGAAATAGAAAAAGCTTTACATATATATGGAGCCTTTTCTAGATTGGTTGAAAAATATAAACTAGATGGCTTTAGTGTAAGATGTTTTGATTTGCTTACAAGTGTTAAAAATACCGGATGCCTAGGACTAGCTCTATTAAACCAGGAAGGTATTTACAGCGGTTGTGAAGGAGATTTACCTTCTCTTATATCCATGGCTATATTGAGTAAACTTTCTAATAAGCCAATATTTCAATCGAATCCTTCTAGAATTAACAAATCTAATAACGAAATAATTTTTGCTCACTGTACTTTACCCCTAAATATGCCTGAAAAGTACAATCTTGATACCCACTTTGAGTCAGGTATCGGAGTAGCTGTTGCAGGAGATATACCTAAAGGTAAAGCAACTATATTCAAATCAAATAGTACGTTAGAAAGATATTTTATCTCAGAAGGAGATATTTTAGAAAGTCTTCATGAAGATAATCTCTGCAGAAGCCAAATTAGGATTGCTGCAAAAGAAGGTGTTGATAAATTTCTAAATACTCCAGTTGGTAACCACTACCTAATCTGTCTTGGCGATTATACAAATCATCTTAAGGAGTTTTTTGAAATAATTTAAACTGAGGTTGATATGTTATTAAAAAATGGAAAAGTTTTAATCCAAATAAATGAAGATTTAAAATTTAAAGATTTAGATATAAAAATTTCTGGTAATATAATATCAGATGTTGGAGAAAATTTAGATTGTGATGAAAGTACAAAAGTATTGGATTTGCATGGTGATTTTGTCCTGCCAGGTATGATAAACAGCCACTATCACTCCTATACCAACATTCTTAAAGGAACCTCCTGGGGTGAACCTTTAGAGCTCTGGTCAAATGATACCGTAGCTTTAGGTGGGATTTTAGAGGGTGATGATCATCAACTTTCTACTTTGTTAGGTGCAGCAGAAATGATAAAAATGGGTGTGACTACTTGTATTGATCATATCCCTCACTTAAAATTTGCTGAAACTATTGGGAAAAGTTATATTGATTCTGGATTTAAAGCTGCATTAGCCCCTATGGTACATAACATTCAGGACAGAGAAATACTTCATGGTATTAATAAATACAAAAATTCCTCAAATCCATTTTTATCAAAGGAAGAATATCTTGATTTTTATGAATCATACATAAGTAAATTTCATAATAAGGTTAACGAAGTTACAAAGGTAGTTTTAGGTATTAATTCTCCTCAAAGAGTTGATGATAAACTATTAGAAGCTGTATCTTCATTAGTAAAAAAGTATGATTTAAATATTCATTCTCATTTTTTTGAAACAAAATGGCAAAAAATATCAGCTGATGATGGATTTCTTTCACCACTCCAGAGGCTAAATACCTATGATTTATTAAATAAGAAAACTTCTTTAGCCCACAGTATATGGGTTGATGATATTGATCTTAATTTAATCACTGAAAATGATGTCTCTGTTATATCAAACCCAACTAGTAATTTGTTTTTAGGAAGCGGAAAGTTTCCATTAGAAAAGTATATGACTAGAAATATTAACATTGCACTAGGTTCTGATGGACTTAACTGTGGTACTAATCATAATATGCTTGAAATTTTAAGATTATTTTTACTAATACAGAGGATAGATAGTACAAACTATAAAAACTGGCCTAATCCAAAACAATCTTATGATTTTATAACTAGAAATGCTGGAAAAATTTTAAATTTTAAAACACCAGTAGGAAGTATTCAAGAAAATTATTCTGCAGATATAGTAATAGTTGATAAAAGTAATTTTATAGAGATTTTAGAAGATTCCTTATTAAATCAATTAATATTAAATACATCTACCCTTAAACCAAAACATGTTTTAGTGAATGGAAAGTTCCTTATGAAGGATAAAAAACTTACCACTATTGATGAAAGTTTATTGAGAAAAGAAATCAAAAAAAGAACTCCTTCTTTAAAAGATTCCATGATAGGAGCTATAGAAAAATCTTCACAAGAAAAAAAAGAGTTCAAAAATGTTTTTAACAGTATTTTTAATAATCAAAATTAAAGTTAAGCCAAAGATATTTATTTATCTCTGGCTTTTTATTATTGAGTTTATTTCTTTTTCAACCTTTAATTTTAATTTTTCTTTTTCACTTTTTTCTATAAAGGCTACTTCTACTGAGTTTAGTAGTACTTTTTTTATGTCATCAAAATTGAAATTTTGATATTCAATCAATCTTTCATATTCTTTATGTAAATTAGTATTGGAAACGGTCATATTGTCTGTATTAACTGTTACAACTATGTTTTGATCTAAATATGTTTTAATAGGATGTGATTCAAAATTTGAAACTGCTTTTGTTTGTACGTTACTAGTTAGACACTGCTCCAGAGGTATTTTATTTTTCTTAACATATTCAAGTACTTTTTCATTTTGATAAGCATATACTCCATGTCCTATTCTTTCTGCAAATAGTTTTTCTACAGAAATTATTATGTTTTCAGGAATTCCTGTTTCTCCAGCATGCACCGTTCTGTGAAGTCCTTTTTCTTTAGCTAGTTTAAATGCTTCTTCATGTATAGTTGGTTCAAAATCATGTTCATTCCCTGCTAAATCAACTCCTACAACACCTCTATCTATGTATTCAGCACCTTTTTCTACTACTTCAATACTTTTCTCCGGACTTTGATGTCTCATACATATTAAAAGCAAGTTGGACTTAATATCAAATTCCTTTTCTCCTTTTTCCTTACCTTTTATAACTGCTTCCACAACTTCTTCGAAAGATAATCCCTGATTCATGTGCAGCATAGGAGCAAATCTAATTTCTATATATTTTACATTTTCCTTAGCTGTATCCTGTAGTAATTCATAGGTTATTCTTTCGATATGTTTTGCTTTTTGCATAACCATCAAGTTAAAGTCAAATTTAGTTAAGTATTCTTTAAGGGATTTACAATCATCATTAACCTGTACATGGCTTTTAAATTTATTAATTTCATTTGTTGGTACAGATATTCCTTCTTCAAGGGCGATTTCAAGTATTGTCTCCGGTCGTACACTTCCACTCAAATGGCAGTGCAAATCTATCTTAGGTATTATTTTTAATATCTCTTCTAATATCATACATTCTCCTTTTAAAAATACACCCGGTTATTATCCCAGGTGTACTAGTTACTACTTTCTTGCTTCTACAGCTTTATTGTATAAATCCTGACACATACAATCATCATAATCTTCTACGTTCATCGCTGTAGTAAATAACAGCTTTTTTAACTTATCTATATTATCAGATACTACTTTTCTATGCAATGCTAAATCCGGCTCCACTTCAGTGATTCCTGCCGCCATATCAGTCACTAGATTTACAGTTGAGTAGCATATTCCTAATTCTCTTGCTAAAGTTGCTTCTGTAGAATTTGTCATTCCTACAACATCCATTCCCCAACTTCTGAAAACTTTTACTTCTAGAGCTGTTTCATATCTCGGTCCACCCGTACATAAATAGTTTCCTTTTTCATGAAGTTCTATATCCAAAGACTCAGCAGATTTTATAAATTCAGCTCTTAATTTTGGACAGTATGGATTTGTCATATTTACAGAATGTTCTCCAAAAGTAGATTTTCTATTCCATGCAAAATCCATAAATTGATCTATTAAGACTAAATCTCCTACTTTCATCTCAGGATTTAAAGATCCAACAGCATTCATTGCTATTGCTTTTTTTATTCCTAACTGGTCCAGGGCCTTCATATTTGCATGATAGTTAACCTGATAAGCCAGCACACCGTGTTGTATGCCGTGTCTAGGCAGGAATACTAATTCCCTATCATTTATTTTCGACCTATATATCTTTGTTTTCCCGTATTCAGTTTCAATTATTTCTTCTTTGGGATTGTTTAAAAAACTTGTATCATATAAACCTGTCCCACCGATTATTGCTATTTTCATTTAAACCTCCTGATTTTAAAGTTTGCTAAATAATGCTATTTGTGCTGTGTCTTCGACCATTTCAGCCATATTAAAAGTTTTTTCAAAACTTGGTCCCGCAACAGTAATACCGTGCTCTTTCATTAATATAGCTATTTTTTCTTTATCTTTAAATTCTTCAATTACATATTCTGAAAGTAATTCTGA
>DPPH01000165.1:5513-6256 GCA_003539375.1 Clostridiales bacterium | reverse complement strand
TAAGGTGGATGTACGTGAATAACTACATTTACATCCGGTCTTTCCTTGTATATTCCTGCGTGAAATCTCCATTCCTTAGATTTTTTTCCTTCACCTTCTAAATGATTGCCATCTAAATCTATTTTTACTACATCGTCTACAGTCATATCTCTAAATGCACTTCCCGAACCTTTAATTAAGATTGCATTTTCTCCAGGAACTCTACAACTGATGTTTCCTCCAGTTGCAACTATTAGATTTCTATCATAACATTTTCTACTGTACTCAACTAATTCTTTTTTTAATTCATTGCTATTCATATTTATAACTCCTTATTTTACTGACCTAATGAAGGGTACCAGTATTCTTTGTTGTTCTTTTCTTTAAGTTTTTGCCATTTATCTAATATTACAGCTGCTTCCGTTGCAGCTTCTATACTTTTTTCTACTCCACCGTAAACAAACTCATCGGTTACCCTATTTCCTACCACTGCAAATATAGCTCCTGCTTTAATTTTAAATAAACTTGAAAGAGTAAGTACCGTTGCCGCTTCCATTTCGTAGTTTATTACGTTCGCAGCTCTAAGGTCTTGGTACCTATCTTCAAACCAGCTCTGTCTATAGCCACCAAATCCAGGGCGATTTTGTCCACAGAAAAATGAAGCTGTAGTAGCTGTAATTCCAACATGGTAAGTATATCCAAGTTTTTCACACGCTTCTATTAGTGCAGCTGTAACTTCATAATCTGCTATGGCAGGGGGGGTT
>DPPH01000165.1:1246-5300 GCA_003539375.1 Clostridiales bacterium | reverse complement strand
TAATCTGCTATGGCTGGGTAGTTTAAATTAACATAATTTTCACTTGTCCCATCATACCTAACTGCTCCTGATGAAATTATTAAATCTCCCGGCTTTATTTGTTCTTGTATAGCTGATGTAGTACCAACTCTTATGAATTTTTTAGCACCTACCTCTGCTAACTCTTCCAGAGCACTGGATGTAGAACCTCCTCCAGCTCCTGTAGAACATGCAGATATTTCCATTCCCTTATATTTACCAGTATGGGTTACATGTTCTCTGTATGCAGCTATTTCTTTTGATTCATCCCAAAGTTTTGACATTTTAGGTACTCTATCTGGATCGCCAGGGAGTAATACAGTATCTGCAACATCTCCAGGTTTACACCTAATGTGGTACTGTAATTTCCCTTCTAGTTCCGGTCTTTCTGCTTCAGATTTCCAATCTTTGTTATTACTCATCTTTAACCTCCTTAGGCTTCTTTGGCTAGTTTTATTAATTTATCTTTAAATGGACTTTTTAGAGCTCCTGCTTCTGTAATAATCGCTGTTATGTTTTCATTTGGTGTTATATCAAATCCTGGATAAAGAGCTTCTACTCCTTCTACGGTAATTCTCTTTCCATTGATATACACAACTTCTTTACTATCTCTCATCTCTATTTCTATTTTTTTACCCTTATCTGCATTTAAATCTATATTATATTTTGAAGTAGATATATGAAATGGTATATTGTGTGCTTTTGCTACTAAGGAAATCATATAAGTACCGATTTTATTAGCGGTATCACCGTTTACAGCCAGTCTATCTGAACCGGTTATAACTCTATCGAACATACCTTTTTGTGCTATAGCACCAACCATATTGTCCGTTATGAGTGTAACAGGAATTCCTAGCTTTTTTAACTCCCATGCTGTAATCCTTGCCCCTTGAAAGTAGGGCCTTGTTTCACAAGCTATTACTTTAATGTTTTTACCTTGTTCTACAGCCGTTCTGAAAACTGATAGGGTTCTTCCTCCAAATCCAAATCCAGCAACTCCTCCAGCATGACAAATAGTTAAAATAGTTTCTCCGTCTTTTATTAAGTCGGCTCCATTTTTCCCAATTTGTTTTTCTACTTCTAACTGTTTTTTCATAATATTTATAGATCTTTTCTGGATTTCTTCTATTAAATCTTCTGATTGAAAATCATCAATACCTTCGATTAATAAATCCACTGTTTTATGCATGTTGACTGCTGTTGGTCTCGTAGATTTAAGAAATTCTCCTGCCTTTTTTATATCTGAAACATTTCCTTTTGAATTGAAAGTTTCCATGAGTATGCCGTAGATTCCAGCTAAAGCAATTGCCCCTGACCCTCTAATTATCATATCTTTAATAGCATTTCCAATTTCTTCACTTGTCTTTAATTCTACGTAAACTTCCTCCGGAAGCTTAACTTGGTCTAGCATTATAATTTTACCATCTTCATACCATGCCGGTAATAACAGATTTTGACTCTTCAATTCCCTAACATAATTTTTTATTAAATTATCCATAGTTTCTCCTTTTATAAGATTAATTTTTATAACTTTTCGCCGCAAGTTCGCCTTATGATAAGATTTGGCTTTGTTATGATTTGTTGTGTATTTTGATTCTTTCCTTTAATTAGATTTAATAATAATTCGAAGCTCTTTTCTCCAAATTCTTCCTGTCTATTGTCCACAGTAGTTAATCCAATTAGATAGTATGATGACATTTTTATATTATCAAATCCTACTACAGCAAGATCTTCAGGTATTCTTATGCCTTTTTCTTCTAATTTTTCCATATATTCTAAGGCCATATAATCATTGAAAGCAAATAATGCCGTAGGTCTATTTTCAGATTTCATTTTCAAGAATTTAATAATATTATCACTGATGTTTTCTTCAAATATTAAATCATTTTTAATAGAAATATTGTTATTTTTTAGTGCTTCTTTATATCCTTCCAATCTGAGCTTATTTAGATAACTAGCATAATCTCCGGCTATATATCCAATCCGCTTATGACCTAAATTTATCAAATGTTCCGTAGCTTTTTTAGCTCCTTCAAAATTATCTACAGAGACATAATTAATATCGTGTTTTGATGATATAGGTCCTGTAAGTACAAAAGGTATATCATTATCCACTAATGAACTATATATATTTTCATTAAAATCAGCACTTGACATAATTATTCCATCAACATTTCTGCTTTTTAATATCATAATATCTTTGATAGTTTTATTATTGTCATAACTTGAATTTAATATAATTATATTAAATCCATTCTTACCAGCTGCTTCTTCTGCTCCTTTTATTAATTCACCGAAAAAAGGATTAGATATATTTGGTACAATCATACCTATTGTATTTGATTTCCTAGTTGATAATCCTCTTGCCGTATTATTTGGAACAAATCCCAATTCTTTGATTACCTGTCTCACTTTTATCTTAGTCTCTTCAGTTACTAAATCACTGTCGTTTATAACTCTTGATACAGTAGCAACTGAATAACCGCTCTTTCTTGAAACATCCCTTATAGTTACAGTCATGATTTCACCTTCTTTTTAATGTAACCGGTTACATTTATGGTCAAAAAAATAAAATTTCTTAAAATATTTATTTATTATATTGTATAAGATTTTTGATATTATTTCAAGTTATAATTTTGTTCAAAAATATCCTTTAGAAAAACAGAAAATATCTTTAATTAACATATATGTTAAAACATAATACTTTATTGAAAATACTCTAGAATATAACTAGAGCATTTTCATTCAATATTTATATTTCATATGTTGTACGTTTTTTCTATCTTACAACTAATACAGGAATGCCTACATGATGGACTACCTTGTCAGTTACACTGCCAAGCATAAATCTTTTAGTTGCCTTCATTCCGTGGGTTCTCATTATTATCAAGTCGTATTCACCTTTTTTTGCTTCTTCAATAATTTCTACCGCTGGATCACCTGCTGTTTCTTTAATTTGTATTTTCAATCCTAAGTCTTCATAGGGCTTAATCATATCTCTGGTATCAATTTCTCTGCTTTTTAATATCTCTTCAAAAGCTGCTGGGTTGTATTGAAATTCGTTAAGCAGTACCTTGGAATCATCTACATGAAATATTGTTATAGTACTATCGAAACTTTTTGCCAATTTTACTGCTTCTTCTATAACTTCCACTTTTTCATTTGTCTTTTCTAATGGTAGTAGTATTTTTTTCATTACTTTCACCTCTTTTATCTGGATTATTGATAATTTAAAAACAAACAAAACTCACTATTCATTATATATTTACCACTTTATTTGATAAATATACCCAATATTATTAATCCTTTAACTATTCTTTTATACTAAAATATCCTGACTCATTTTGAAGAATTTCAATACTTGTTTCATATATTACTTCTTCAGTATCAATATTTTCTACCTTCAAATATACTTTAAATGAAGATTCTTTAATTCTTTCTCCACCAGTTGCCCAGTATACTTTATGTACATTAGTTTTTACATCATTTCCTAAAATTTCAATTCTACCTTTACCATCCTCATGCCAGGTTAAGAAAGTTCCCTGTTCTGTTAACCAATGAAATTTATAGTTCTTATTTTTTAAATCTCTTTGAAAAGAAGCTATTAATCCAATGCCAGGAGTCGATGACATAGCAGGCGTGTATTCGTAAATTTCCGGATTAATATATAGACCAGGATTGCTTTCACTACAACTAGATAAAATAAAAAAAATTACTATCATAAATATTAGAATTAAATATCTTTTTAATTTCATTTTTCTCAATTCCTTTTTAAATTTATTTAATCTGGTGGAAAAACAGGAGTTATCTTTAGAATAATATCATCACTTTCTCCTGGAATACCTCTTCCATCTCTATTATTGGTTGCTACATAAAGAGAACCTTCATAATATACTACAGTTCTAATACGTCCATATTCTATAAAAAGCTCCTCCTGTCTTATGAAATTTCCCTTATCGTCTAAATCAATTCTCATGACCATATTCCCCCTTAGTCCACCTACATATAAAGGAGTTTCTTTAAGGTTTTCCAAAGG
>DPPH01000165.1:0-942 GCA_003539375.1 Clostridiales bacterium | reverse complement strand
TGGGTTTCACCATCACTACAAGTGACATTAGGCCATCCATAATTTCTTCCTGGTAATATTTGGTTGACTTCATCCTGACTGCTCGGTCCGTGATCGCTCGCAAATAGGTTGCCGCTAACAGGATGCCAGGATATACCCTGGGGATTTCGTAATCCATATGCATAAACTGGACTATCTTCATAAGGATTATCTTCAGGTATTGTTCCATCTTTATTTATTCTTAAAATCTTGCCGGCTAAAGAATTGATATCTTGTGAAAGGTTAGAGTCTTGTGAGTCACCAGTAGTGATGTAAAGTTTATCATCCGGACCAAATTTTATTCTTCCTCCATTATGAAATCTTGCACCTGGTATTTTATCTAGAATAATTTTTTCATCTATTAGGGTATCCTCTTCAAGAGTAAATCTGGAAACTTTATTAAATATCTGATCATCTTCACTATATGTATAGTAAAGATAAACCTGTTTATCTACTTCAAAATTTGGACTTTTTTCTATACCTAGAAGTCCACCCTCTCCTATATGCTCAACGTCATGTACTGAATATATTTCTCCTTCATCCAACATTACAACTCTACCAGCTCTTTCAGTTATTAAAAACTTATCATCAGATAAAGGTAATATTTCCCAAGGTATTTCAAATCCTTCTCCAATTATTTCAATTTCATAAACTATTTCTTCTGTAGAAACTAAATTTTCTTCTTCATTCTCAATTTTTTCTTTTGACCCTTCATTTGTATTTTCATTTTCTTTTTCGAAATCTTGATTTTCGTTTAAATCTTCTTCTATTGAATATGGCTTATAATCTGGTGCAAATACAGTTCGAGCTAGAATATAGTTTATTCCACCAATTTGCCAAAATATAAGTAAAACAATCAAAAATATTATTAGTATAAACCATTTTCTATTCATAAAAATATTCCTCCTCTATAAGTAAAGAAAT
>DPPH01000283.1 GCA_003539375.1 Clostridiales bacterium | reverse complement strand
AGCTGCTGGTACCAGGATTTTTGTTCTTCTTTAGGAGGTGGGAAGTATACTTTAGTACCTGCTACCAGTACTTTAGGTATTATCTGAGTCTCATATTCCTGGGCATTATCTATACCCATCTGTTTAAAGTAGGATTCATGAAGTTTATAAGGCATCAGTATGTATCCCGTATCTGCATTTTTCCAGTAGCAGTTTATTTCATTCGCTTTTGGTGCACGATAAACGTAGTAGTAGTGGAAATAATTGTTTGCCTGCCATTTTATAGGGACATATTCCAATATCTCTAAATCCGGCAAAGAATAATTCAAAGTTTCTACTCTGTCATATGGGCTTGTGTTATACCAACCTTCAAAATCGCTGTAACCGTACTCTATGGTTATAGGAGTAGAATAGTCAGCTTCATAAGTACCAGGTTTAGTTGAGTCTTTGATAGCTACTCCTCTTAGGTAGTATTTTGTATATTCACCTGCGGCTATCTCAGATGAAGGTTTTGCAAACTCGGTAAAATCTAAGAACACACTGTTAGGATAACCGGTGTATATTGTATTTATAGGTAGGTTGTATTCTTTTTCGTAAACAATATTAGGTGTATCTGGCCATTGTCCACCTTCAGTTGGAAACTCTTCTGTGGATACTTGTAGGGCAATCTTAGTATAACCGGAATCTAAATCATAGAAATGAAAGAGTCTATTCTCATTGTTTCTCGGATCTACGGTTACTACACTCCTATAAGTAGGTCTGTCTTGGTTTTCACCGGAGTAGGTGCCTGTGCTTGATAGGGGTGTCCATAGTTGAAAACTTGATGCAATTGCTTGATTTGGATATACATCAACTACCTTTTCTCCGTAAAGAACAACAATACCATCTCCAGGATCACCTATAGGGCTTCCCAATGAATTTACTGGTACAGCTCTCAAATAGTAAGTTTTTTGTATTTGAGGGATAGGTTTATATTGTGAGGATACCAGGTTAAAATTAAATGTATTTAGGTTAATCAATGAAAAGCTACTGGTACTTAAATTAGCAAAATCAACTAAAAATTCTCCAGAAGTAGCACTTACTTCTCCTTTACCTACCAAACCTAGTGGAGTTTTCCAATTATCTGAAAACCCAATGAAAGGGGAAGTAGATACCTGCCAAACTACTTTTGAAGCTCCATGTGCATTGTCTAATTTAAACTTAAATAAATGTTTGCTGGATACAGAAGAATCAATAAAAGTAGAGTGGGAATCGTCAATTATAAGTATCCTCTCGTCATACTCAGGAAATACAAGGTCATCATCTTTTATACCTTTATATTTCAGATATTCAGTAGTAACAGAAAAGGTAGGTTTGTAAGTTGTAATTATTCCTAATTCTTCTATTATTTCATCTCCTAAACCATTTTCTGAACCGTGATAATTTTCATAGGTTCTTTTAAGTAGTATAATTGCCTGTTCTCTTGTGGTGTTTTGTAGAGGACCTATTTGGTTTTCGCCTATACCTTTCATAATTTGGTTTTTATAGGCAAATTTAACTTCCTTGATAGCCCAAGATGCTATCATATTTTCGTCGGAAAAGTTGTATGTTCCGGTGATGTCTTTGTCTAAATTTGGAATAGCGGCATCGAGAGTTCTGTATATCATTACACAGATTTCCTGCCTGGTAATTTTGTTTTTTGGGGCAAACTCTGTTTCACTGATTCCTTTTACTATTCCTAGTTTATAGGCTTTTAAAATTTCAGGATTGTCCGTATCATCAAAGGGATCATCGCCAACTTTAACTACACTACCTGTAAGAGCCTGGTAGAGTTTTACTGCAAGAACGCAGAATTCCTCTCTAGTAATATCTGCTTTGAAGTTTTCCATTACGTCGGGATATGTAAGATTTAAATCGTAGGCTTCCATTAACTCAGCTTCGGCCCAAGAACTCTGGGTACCGTCAAGTATAGGAGTAGGAGGATCTGTATCCGAGTATACGGGAATTGTGATAAGCATAGTAAGGATAAGAAAAACACTTAAGGGTTTCTTTAAATATTTATTCACTTGTATCACCTCATATATAAAATTTTTATGCCTTATATATAATGCTGATTCAAGACATATATCCAGTTTGAACCTGAATAAATGAGATGAATATTTATATTTAATTATATCATATTTATAACAATAAAAGATATGGAAATGTAATTAGTTTTTTATTAAAGATGACATATGCTTAGAGAATATATATAATAAACTAAGGGAGGGGTTAGATGGATAAATTAACACTTTGGACGAGGCAAAACAAGAAAATACTTGATTCTTTTGAAAATGGAATTTATAGATGTAAGGAAGAATATATAGAAGAGAAAATGGAGAATTTTTCAAATTACTACAAGAAATTATACAAGTGGTACAGTAGAAGGGCTGAGAAAATAGTTCCCAAACCTGACCCGGAAATAAAGTATCCAATATGGGTATCTGTAGATGAAGATATGCAGCTTAGACCAAATGATGATTCTGTTATATTTAAATTATCTATACCTGAAAATAAGGTGATAATTACAGATTCAGAAAAGTGGGGATATGTAGTTAATTTCATGTACTTACCTAAAGGAGAAGATGACTATAAAAAACATAAAGAAACTTTAAAAAAATACAACATAAGCGATCCTACAGAAATAATCATGGGAGATAAAGGAAATTTTTATCCTCAACTTAAAAAGAAGATTGAGAAAAGCTGGGATAGGTTATTTGAAGATTACTCCATTTCTGATGTCCGCCAGGGTACTATTTGGGAGATTCGCGAAGAAGATATAATAGAAATAATAAAGGAGTCTTAGATGAGTGAAAAAACAGTAAAGTTATACACAGCTCAATCTGGTATAGTATTAGATACGATACAAGAAAAAGAAATTTCCTACGTAAAAAAAGAATACATAAAAGCTAAATATGGAGAAGATATAAGTAAAATAATTCTCACTGCCTACGACTGGTTTGCAAAAGAGATGGAGAAAAAAATAGATAAACCAGAAAATGCGGAGTATCCATTCTGGCTTTTCAAAAACAAAAAATATGCTTTAACTTACGGTGCAGACAATTTGTTAAATTTAAACATTCCAGAAAAAGAAGTTATTTTATTTGATAATAGAAAATGGGAAAGAGTACTAAATTTAAACTATGTTGGAAATTCATTAGAAGAAGAAAAGGAATTTGATAGGAAGTTAAGAAACTACGGAATGCAGACGGGACATGACGTTTTTAAAAGTCCTTTGCATGTAAAATTAAAAAAAGAAATTAAAGATAGCTTCAGCAGAATATTTGACATAGAAGATAAAAGCATTGTAAGAGGAGCTAGTTGGTGCCTTAAAAAAGAATGGTTGGA
>DPPH01000174.1:12587-12968 GCA_003539375.1 Clostridiales bacterium | reverse complement strand
GTAAGGAGTGTAGGATATATTTTTGAAGGAAAGATATATTAATTAATTCTTTTTAATGAATTTTTACATAGATTTAACCTTCAGCTACTTACCTCTTTAACATAAGCCGATTATAATGATAAATAATGTAATTATTTTAATAATTAATAGGAGGTATTATTTTGACTAAAAAAGTTCTTTTTATATGTGTTCATAATTCAGCAAGAAGTCAAATGGCTGAAGAGTTTTTAAAGAAACTAGGTAACGGTAAATTTGAAGTAGAAAGTGCAGGTTTCGAACCTAAAGAAATTAACCCCTACGTTGTAGAGGTAATGAAAGATGAAGATATTGATTTAAGTAGTAAAAAACCCCAGAGTGTTTTTGAGCTTGTGAAAAAACAGG
>DPPH01000174.1:3635-12425 GCA_003539375.1 Clostridiales bacterium | reverse complement strand
TGAGCTTGTGAAAAAACAGAAATTCTACGGATATGTTATTACTGTTTGTGATAAGTCAAGAGAAGAAGAATGTCCAGTATTCATGGGAACACCTAAAAGACTTCACTGGAATTTGAAAAATCCAGAAGACTTTACCGGAACAGAAGAAGAAATACTTGAAAAAGTAAAAAATCTTAAAGACCAGATAAAGGAATTAGTTATAGAATTTATTAAATCTCATGAAAATTAATAATTCAAATGTTTAAAAAGTAATAAGCAGTTCTCTATGAGGTGATTTAGTGCTTAAAAATTGGATGATAGTATTAGATGATTTAGTTGAAAATATAATAGCCGAAGAACATGAAGCTGATATGAAATTACCCAGTGAAAGTGATTTAGTTGCTAAGCACAAAGTTTCACGCCATGATGTACGAAAAGCCTATGATCGTCTTGAAGAAATGGGATATATATATAGCATGCAAGGAAAGGGAAGATATTATAAGTCTAAAAATGATAAGATTCTTCTTGTATTAGCTGGAGATATAAGCTTTACTGAGAAAATGAAGAAAATGGGTTATGATTTAAGAACTGAAAACATTTATTTTAAAGAATTAAAAAACGGCAGTAAAATTAAAAGAAGAATGAATCTTATTGATAAGGATAAAGTTTTTAAAGTATCAAGACTTAGAATTATTAATGGAATACCTTCAGCTATACATATTTCATATGTAAGCGATAAGTATTTAAAAAACATTGAAGCTGATGGCCCTTACATTAAATCAATGTTTGGTTACTATAAGAAAAACGATTATACTGATTTTTACTTTAAAGAATCGACTCTTCAAACTTTACTTCCTACAAAATTTGAAAGAGATACCCTCAAATGTCCCAGTCTAGTCCCTATAATGCTTCTAGAATCTCAATGTATAGATAAATTATCTGATAAGATTTTAGAGTTAACCAAAATAATCTATCGGGGAGATAGATTTATATATAAATTTAAACCTTAATTCTTAAAACCTGAAACCTTTATCGGTTCTCAGGTTTTTTTTATTTAATGTAAACTTTACATCAATATAACTATTACATAATATTCAAAACTTGGCGCCAAGATATAATGACCTCAAAATGAGTTAAGGAGTTTTGAAATGAATAGAAAAAGAAGAACCGAAGTGCTTGTAAAATCAGATTTGAGTTTCTTGAAAAAATTATCGGCTCTTATAATTGATAAGTATGAAGTCAAAGAAATTGAAACACCAAATAACGGTCTCGTAATGATTAAAATGAGAGATAGTGCAAAAAAAAATTTGTTTTACTTAGGAGAAATTTTAGTAACAGAATGTAAGGTTATGATTGGTAAAGTGATAGGATTAGGTATATTAAAAGGAGATTACAAAGAAAAATCTTATCATTTAGCAGTTATAGATGCTGCCTACAATGCATCTTTAGAAGAAATTAATTTTTTAGATGAATATATTGAAGCTATTGAATCTGAATTAAAATCACAATATACAAAAGATATAAACAATATTTTAAAAACAAAGGTAGATTTTAATACCCTAGACGAGGAGGTAAAAGCTTAGTGATAGATTTAGTGCAAGATACAGCAAAAAGTTATAGAAAATTATTAGATTCATTTAGCAGGCCTGGAGAAATTTTTTCCTTAGCTGATTATACTAAAAATATTGATATCGAGACACCCTTTTTCGATTCAACCCTACTCATATCCTATATACTGCTTGATGGTGAGGTTAGTTACAATATTGTAAATCCTAAAGTTAGAGAGTCCAAGGATTTAATATCCAGACTTACTTATTCAAATTTAAAGTCCTTTGAACAATCTGATTATATTTTTTTAACTTTAAATGGGGATCAGGAATTAAAAAAAGAAGCAATTTTACAATCAAAAGTTGGCAGCTTTGAAAATCCTCATAAATCAGCAACTATAATATGTGAAGTGGAAAGTTTATTTGAAGGTGACTCCTATATTTTTAAAGGTCCTGGTATTAAAACTCAAAATAAAATTCAATTGAATTTTTTAAATAATTGGTTGAAGATAAGAAACTTTAAAAACAAAGAATTTCCTCTAGGAATAGATATGATTTTTATTGATAGAGAAGATAATTTAATGTCTATCCCTAGAACAACTGAAACGAAAGGATGTAATAAATAATGGCTTATGTTGCAGTAACGGGTGGTCATGAAGCTATCGAAGAATCCATAAAAAGATTAAAATACGAAAGATTTAAAAAAGAAAAAAGTTTGTCTGCTGAAGAAATTGAAGGGACAATGAGAGGCTTAATTGACCAGGTCATGAGTGAATCATCAATATATGATGAAAAATTAGCCTCTGTTGCAATTAAACAAAGTGAGGGTAGCCCTGAAGAATCTGTATTTCTATTAAGAGCATTTAGGTCAACTTTACCAAGAAAGCACTACTCTAAAATAGTAGAAAGTGACTCAATGGAAATTGAACGTAGAATTTCATCAGGATTCAAAGATATACCTGGTGGTCAGATTTTAGGCTCTACTTATGACTATACTCATAGATTAATCGATTTTAATCTAGTAAAGAAAGAAGATTTGGAATTTATTCAAAATTGGATTGAAAATTTTAATTCTAGTTATGATATTAAGGAAGGTCCTTCATCATTGAGATTACCTAAGGTTATGGACTATCTAAGAAAAGAAGGCATTATGCCTAGTGTTGAGGATGTAGATAATGTTCCAAAAGATATTACAAAAGATACATTAAGTTTCCCTACTGAAAGAAGTGAAAGACTACAAATTTTAACAAGAGGTCAAACAGGAGCGGTAACAGCTTTAGGTTATGCTTCCTTAAGAGGTTTTGGGAGTGTACATCCTACAATTGGAGAGTTAAGAGTAGGAAATTTTCCAGTTTATATTGGTTCTCCCCTAGAACATATAGATGCAGAAGAGGCTTCTTACTATATCGGTGATTTTAAAGCTACAGAAGTTGAATCAATAATAACTACTACTAAAAAAAATCCTGATGGAACAAAAGAGGAACAATTTGAAATTGGATATGGAATTTGCTTTGGTCAAAATGAAACAAAGGCTATAGCTATGAGTATATTAGATAGATGTTTAGAAATTGGAGGTGACTCTCCTACTCATGATGAAGAATTTATCTTATATCATATAGATTCCGTAGAAGCAACGGGTTTTATATCTCATTTAAAGCTTCCTCATTATGTTACTTTTCAATCGAAACTAGATAGTGTGAGAAAAACTAGGAGAATTAAAAATGATAAATAACTATAATTTTGGTTTTTTAGACGAAGGATCAAAGAGGGAAATAAGAAGATCAACTTTGAAAGCTGTAGCTATACCAGGCTACCAGGTACCTTTTGCCTCAAGAGAAATGCCTATTGCCAGGGGATGGGGAACTGGAGGTCTTCAGTTAACTCTTTCATTAATAAATAAAAATGATGTCTTTAAAGCAATAGATCAAGGTACCGATGAATCAGTAAATGCTGTTAATATTAAAAATCTTGTAAATACAACTACTGGAGTTGCTAATACTACAGATACAAATGCAGCCACCATAATACAAAGTAGGCATAGAATTCCAGAAGAACCTATGGAAAAAGGACAAGTTTTAGTACTACAAGTTCCTATGCCTGAGCCTTTAAGATTTGTTGAACCTAAGGAAGAAAAAACAAAGAAACTTCATGCTAACAAAGACTACAGCGGTGCTTGGTTGGTTTTATTTGAGAAAATTATTAAATTCGGAAGAATGACAGGAGGCGCAGCCCATCCAGTAATGGTAAATGACAGGTATATAATGTCTCCCAGTCCAATACCAAAATACGATAATGCAAAACTAAACAATAGCCAAGCATTAATTTTATTAGGTGCCGGTAGAGAAAAAAAAATATATGCTTTACCTCCTTACACTAAAGTAGAGTCTTTGGCTTTTGAAGATTATCCCTTTGAAGTTGAAGATACTTCTAAGAAAAAATGTCGTCTTTGTGGAGTTAAAGGAGTATTCTTTGATGAAATTGAAAACGAGAAAACAGGTGAAATTTGCTACCAATGTAACGATACAAGTAGTTGTTTGAAAAGATTAAATAAAAAGGAGAGTGCATAAATTGGAAATAGATAAAAAAGTACTTCAAGTTCTTAATATTACAAAAAAATTCGGCGATGGATGTCCTGTCTGTAGGGAGAACAAAGAAATACTTATTAAAAATTACTGCCCTCATTGTCAAACAATATATGCATGTAGGAACATCTCCTTCGACCTGTACGAAGGAGAAATCTTAGGTGTTGTTGGTGAGAGTGGTTCAGGTAAATCAACCTTTGTTCAGTGCTTATACTTTGACCAAAAAGCAACTAATGGTGAAGCATATTTGTCAAACTACAAAGGTGGAAGGACTAATGCTCTTGAAGTTTCAAACCAGGAAAAGAGATATATTAAGGATTATATCATGGGAATGGTTTATCAAAATCCTTTTCTGGGTTTAAAGATGAACTTCTCTGCTATCTCAAATGTGGCTGAAAAACTTATCGCTGGTGGTAGCAGAAATGTAGGTAACATAAAAGAAATCAGCAATAACCTATTAGATATAGTTAACATAGAAAATTTTAGAAGAAATGATAATCCCTCGGATTTCTCCGGTGGTATGCAACAAAGGCTTCAAATTGCAAAAGCTCTCTCTAATAATCCTCCTATATTATTTTTAGATGAGGTAACTACCGGCCTAGATTTGTCAGTTCAAGCTAATGTTCTCGACCTTATCAAAAAAATTCAAAGGGATTTAAAAATAAGTATGGTGATTGTATCTCATGATCTAGGTGTTATTAAGATGTTGGCGGATAGAACTTTAGTCATGCTCAATGGTGAAATTATTGAATCCGGTCTAACAGATCAAATTTTAGAAGATCCACAACATGCATACACTCAACAACTAGTTCATTCATTATTATAAGGAGAATTTATATGATAGCAATAACAAACGGAAAATTAGTTACTTTAGATGGTATTAAAGAAAATTTAGATTTAATAATTAAAGATGATTTGATACACGATATTTTATCTCCAAAAGAAAGAGTTTTTAAATATAAAAATATTAAAATTATAGACGCCGGAGAAGGATATGTATCTCCAGGATTTATTGATATCCATGCTGACTACATAGAAAATATAGCAGCTCCAAGACCTTCCAGTCTAATGGATTTTAGAATGGCTTTAAGAGAAGCGGAAAGGGAACTCTTAACTCACGGGGTAACTACTATGTATCATTCTCTAAGCTTGTATAAGGTAGGTAAAGCTGTAGATAAACCAATTAGAAAAAACGAAAATGTTACTAAATTTATTGATTTAATAAAATCAACTCACGATAAGAAACATCTCATTAGACATAGATTTCATGCAAGATATGAAATTGATAATATTGATAGTGTTGAAAATCTAAAAACTTATATCAAAGAAGGTAAGGTAGATATGCTTTCCTTTATGGATCACACTCCAGGTCAAGGCCAATTTAATGATATCGAAGGATATAAAAAAATAAGCAGACAGTACGGTAATAAAATGTCAGATGAGGAATTTGATGAATATATAAAAGATAGAATAGAAAAACCAAAACTTTCTCCAGTAGAATGTGGAGAAATTGTTGAATTGGCTAGAGAAAAAAATATAGCTGTAGCTTCACATGATGATGATAGTTATGAAAAACTTGATACTGTAGTTGGTTTTGGAACTACAATATCAGAATTTCCAATCACTTTAGATGTTGCTAAAAAGGCAAAAGAAATGGGTATGCATACTATTGCTGGAGCTCCTAATGTACTTCTGGGAAAATCTCATTCTGGAAATTTAGCTGCACATGAAGCAATAAAAGAAAATGCTGTAGATGTATTATGTAGCGATTATTATCCTGCTGCCATACTACATTCTATTTTCAAACTTCACAAAGAGCACGGTCATGATTTAAGTAGAATTTTCAATATGGCTACTATCAATCCTGCAAAAGCTGTTAAAATCGATAATATTCTTGGTTCTATAACCCCCGGCAAAAAAGCAGATATAATTATTATAGAAATGATAGATGAAGATTTTCCAGTAATTACTTCTTGCATAGTAGATGGAAAACATGTTTTTCAAACAAACTATAGGAGTTAATATGAAAAAGAAATTAAAACAAAAATCTGAAATTCCAGACACAACGAAGTTAGTTAATTCTTATTTAGGTTATTGGTGTGAAGTTGGTCCCTATTCCCTGCTTCAAAACACAGAATTCAAAGACTATTCTTATTCAGGAAGTAACTGTATTTTTCAAAATACTATAGTAGGTAAATTCTCAAATATTGCTGCTTATGTAAGAATCGGTGCTACAGATCATCCTATGCAGAGACCTTCTCTTCATCATTTCACTTATAGAAGTTTTATGTACGGATTTGGCGAAGATGATGAAGACTTTTTCAAAGAAAGAATTTCTAAAATTACATCTATAGGTCATGACACATGGATTGGCCATGGCAGTTTAATAAAAGCAGGAGTCAAAATAGGAAATGGTGCTGTTATTGGACAAGGCTCAGTAGTAACCAAAGATGTCCTTCCTTACTCCATAGTAGCAGGAGTACCTGCAAAACTAATCAGGTACCGATTTAAACCTGAGGTGATAGAAGCCATAGAAAAAATCGAATGGTGGAATTGGTCCAAAGAAAAGTTACAAAATAACTACATGGATTTTAGAAAAGATGTTAACAGCTTTATAAAAAAACATTCTGGAAAGGAAGGCAAAAATTGAAAAATATTTTAGAAATAAAAAACATATCCAAATCTTTCACCTTGCATAATATAAATAAACATATTAAAGCCTGCAATGATATTTCATTAAGTATTCGTAAAGGTGAATTTATTGGCATAACAGGTAAGAGTGGTTCAGGAAAGTCAACAATTCTAAAAAGTATATACAGAACCTATCTTCCTGAAAAGGGAAATATATTATATGACTCTGAAAAATTTGGTGAAGTTAACTTGTCTAAAGCTGACGAAAGAAAAATAGTATATTTAAGAAAATATGAGATAGGATATGTATCACAATTCTTGAACGTGCTTCCTAGAACCACGGCAATCGAATTAATAGAAAACTCATTGTTGGAAATGGGTTATGAAAAGGATTATTCAAAAGATGAAGCTTGTAAAATGCTCTCCCACTTTGAATTAGATAAAGAACTATGGGACAGTTATCCTGTAAATTTTTCCGGTGGAGAAAAATTAAGATTAAATGTAGCATCTGCTATGATTAAAAAACCTAGATTACTTCTCTTAGATGAACCTACAGCTTCCTTAGATTTAGAGTCAAAAAAGAAAGTCAGAGAATTAATCGAAAAATTAAAGAAACAAGGAACTACCATGCTTGGTATTTTCCACGATATAGAATTTATGGATGGTCTTTGTGATTTTGAGTTTAATATGGAGAAAGGAGGAATAAGTCCAAACTAATTTAATAATATAAAATAGTTTTATGTTAAGTGTCTAAAGTTTAAAAAAAATAAAATTTTCGGAGGAAAAAAATGAAATTTAATAAAAAAACAATTATTATCTTATCTGCTTTACTCTTGATTTCTTTCACTATCACAGGTTGCAGTACAACTAGTGCCGATGAAGAAGTAACTGAGTATATCTTTGCCTCACTGCCAAACGATGGTGGTGAAATGACTAAAACTGCAGGGTTTGTAATAGAAGAAATGAATAAAGCTTTAGAACCATACAACGCAGTGGTTAAATATGTTTCAGCTGATGATTATTCAGTTGTTTCTGAATCTATTTTAACTGGTACTGCTCATATAGGAACTCCTTCAGGAGCAACTTACACAAAAGCCCATTTAGAAAACTCTAATGTTATACCACTATTTATTTCAGCTCCAGACGGCAATAAAGACGAAGCTGGATATCCAGCTTATATTGCAACTCATGCAGATAACAAAAATGATTTTGAAGGGTTAAGTGAAGAAGAAGCTCTTCAAAGTCTAAAAGGAAAATCTTTCTCTTTTGTATCTGCCACGTCAACTTCTGGAAGATTGGTTCCAACTACTACAATATTTAACACCTTCGGTCCTGAAGGAACTGGAGAGATTGATTCAAGATCTCAAGTTTTTGAGCTAAATCAAGATGAAGGTGGAGTTTTTTCTGAGATACAATTTGGAGGTAACCACCCAGGATCAGTACAACTTATAGTTAATAAAAAAGTATATGCGGGAGCATTCTGCTGCAGTTACGGTGATGATAATTGGAATGACTTATACATTATAAGTAAAAAATTGGTTCCTAATGGACCATACTGGGTTAATAAAGATTACATGCCTCAAGAACATATAGATGCTCTTGTTAACCATTTTGTTAACCTAACACCTGAGAATGCAGTTGAAGGGATGTTTTCCGATAATCCAGAAGAATCAGATGAATCCTTTGCTATGAATGATAAATTTGTAGCAGTAGATCCTTCCTACTATGAATTTTTAGAGAACATGTATGCAGGGGAGTAGAACTATGAAAGATGGAGGTTTACTTATGTTTAAAGAAGTTTTGAAAGTTGAAAATTTAAGCAAAACTTACTCCGGAAATACAAGAGCTCTGAAAAATGTATCATTTAAATTAAACGACGAAGAGCTTGTTTCAATCATAGGACCAAGTGGGGCTGGTAAATCCACCCTGCTTCGTTCTATAAATCAAATGATTGATCCGGATAAAGGTAGTAAAGTATATTTTGATGGTAATGAAATAACCGGTATAAATAAAAAAAAGCTGAGAGATGTAAGAAAACACATTGGTATGAT
>DPPH01000174.1:2264-3435 GCA_003539375.1 Clostridiales bacterium | reverse complement strand
AGGTATGATATTCCAGCACTACAATCTAATCTATCGCCTAACAGCACTAGAAAATGTACTTCATGGGAGATTAGGATATTATTCGACTATTAAGGGAGCTTTTTCTCTATATGAAAACAATGATATCTATAAAGCTGTTGAATTACTAGATTTGCTAGGGTTAAAGGATAGGAAGTATTTTAAATGTGCAAATCTTTCTGGAGGTCAAAAACAGAGGGTAGGTATCGCTAGAGCTCTAATTCAAAATCCTAAAATAATATTATGTGACGAACCTATATCTTCTCTAGATCCCCAGGCTTCAAAGGTAATAATGGAACATCTTAAATATATCGTTAAAGAAATGAAAATACCATGTCTTGTCAATCTGCATCAAGTTGATGTTGCTAAGACTTATTCAGATAGAATAATAGGCATGAGCAATGGTGAAATAGTATTCGACGGCCATCCTAGTCAGCTTACAAATGATATAATAGAGTTAATATACGGAGCTAAAGAAGATGAAATTTTGGCAAGTTAAGAACAAATACGAAGAACCAAATTCTTTTTTTAAAGAAAAACGCATTAGAAGTTATATTAGTCTGGTTTTAATATTAATCATTTCTTATATTACAGCCAGACTAATAGGCTTTGACTTAATACTAATTTTTAAAAATTTTTCAAAAGCTGTAATTCGATTTTTAGATCTATATATACCACCTAATTTTTTAGATATCAAGGATCTAATTGAAGCTATGTGGGTTACTATAATCCTGTGCATAACCGCTGGAACAATAGGTACGTTTTTAGCCTACGCTGCAGCCTTAGGGATGTCAAAGACAACTGGTAAAATCAAACCTCTCAGAATTGTATTAAGAGCTTTATCTACTTTCCTTAGAAATGTTCCTGCTTCAATATGGGCAATTGTATTACTAATGGCATTTTGGTTTGGCGAGTTTTTAGCTTTATTAGTTATGACAATAGGAACTTTTAGTTTTAATGCGAGGCTTTTTAGCGATATGATCGACGAAACAAATAAACACAGCTTAGAAGCTTTAGATTCTGTAGGAGCGAACTACTGGCAGATAGTATTCCAAGGAATTGTGCCTGAAACCTTACCAACATCTATATCATGGTCTTTGTTTTCAGTTGAAACTAATATTAGATCATCGACCATAATTGGTATGCTGGCTGG
>DPPH01000174.1:362-2026 GCA_003539375.1 Clostridiales bacterium | reverse complement strand
GGAATTGGTCATCTAATAGGTATTTACAGGCATTTCAGGAAATTTGACCAACTTACAGCTGCTGTAATTTTTGTAGTTGTGGGTATTTTAGCTTTTGATCAACTTTCTGTACAAATAAGAAAAAGGATATTATAATGAGCGATATAAAAATCTCTTTCACAGGAAAACCAAAAATTAAAACATTAACTTCAGCTGATATTGTAATATCGGCGGTTATAATAGTTTTTATACTAATTACAGTATATACAGTATTTTTTAATATAGAATATAAATGGGACGATTTTCAAGACGAAACAGCCCTTGATATTGCTTCAAATTTTATTAGATTTGATAAAGTTGGTATTGATAAAATAATAGAAATGCTCTTAAGTCTAATTAACACCTTATCTTTAGCTTTTGTTACTACTATAACCGGATTTGTTACCGGAATTGTTTTCGGTCTTCTATCAGCAAGAAATATATCTAACCTATATCTATCAAATTTAATAAGAGGAACTGCTTCTCTAATTCGTGCAGTACCTACAATCATCTGGGTACTAATATTTGTTTCTGGATACGGTTTAAGTGCAACTACCGCTGTAATGGGGATGTTTTTTCATACTTTATCATTTTTCATAAAAAGCTTTGCTGAGACTTTCGAGGAAGTTGATAAAGGAACTATAGAAGCATTAAGAGCTAGTGGTTCAAACTGGCTTCAAATAGTATTCGGTACAATACTACCTTCATCATTAACAAAGATTATATCTTGGATAGCTATTAGAAGTGAAATAAATTTTGGAGTTGCTGTAGTAATCGGTCCAGCGGCTGGAGTCCCTGGAACCATTGGTTCCCTTATAAATAACGCTTCAAGAGGCGGCGATTATGCTACTCAGGGCTTTGGGGTTATTTTGGTTTTTTTAACTGCCTACATAATGGAGGTAACAATAAATAATTTAAGACAAAAAAGCATTATTAATTAATTACAAAAAAGGAGAAATCATGAATGTAGACTTTCATATTCATTCCACGAATTCCGATGGTAGTGATTCACCAGAAGAGCTATTTATTAGAGGAAAAAAATTGGGTTTAAGACATATATCTATAACTGATCACGATACTCTTCTTGGAATAGAAGAGAATAAGATCTTAGCTTCAAAATATAAAATTAATTATACTCCTGGGATTGAGATAAGTGCCTATGATTATAAAAATTCAAGAAAATGCCACATTGTAGGTCTAAATGTAAATTCTAAATCTAAAAAACTTAATAAATTAATTGATAAGACAAGTAACCTAAGAAATAAAACCAGTATCATACAAATAAAAAAATTAATTGAATTAGGATATAATATAAGTTTGGAAAAAATATTGGAAGAAAGAAAAAATAGAGTAGTTTTTAAGCAACACATAATGAAAGCATTAATTGATGAAAATTATGATAAAAAAATATACGGAGATTTTTATTATAAAATGTTTAAGAACAAGGGTCCCCTGGATATTAAAATCCAGTACCCAGATCATAACTTAGCAATAAAAATTTTAAAAGAATCAGGAGCTCTACCTATTTTAGCCCATCCAACTCAATACGATAATTTAGTTGATATTGAAAATATGGTTAATCACGGTCTAGCAGGAATAGAATGGAGTTATCCAACTGTAACTGAAAAAGGTAAAAAAGAAATCCT
>DPPH01000174.1:0-145 GCA_003539375.1 Clostridiales bacterium | reverse complement strand
GAAAAAGGTAAAAAAGAAATCCTTGAAACAGCAGAAAAATATAATTTAATACTTTCTACTGGATCTGACTATCACGGTAATTTAGAATAAAAGAGAATTTGATAAATTCTCTTTTATTCTTCACCAGAGCTTTATACCTTCCACT
>DPPH01000190.1 GCA_003539375.1 Clostridiales bacterium | reverse complement strand
GCTATTATTTCTCTACTCTATTATTTATTTTATATGGTAATATTTTTAACATATAGAAAATTGAGGGGATTAACATGAAAGCAACGATAAAAGATGTGGCAAAAGAAGCAGGAGTATCTACAGGTACAGTAGATAGAGTAATTAACAGAAAAGGTAATGTAGCACCTAAAACTGAGAAAAAAGTTCTTGAAGCTGTAAAAAAATTAAACTATAAAAAAAGTCCTATTGCAAAGGCCCTTGTAAGTAGTAAGAATAAAATAAAAATAGGAGTAGTTTTCCCTTACTTAGAGTATTATTTTTGGCAAAAGGTTTTCAGAGGAATAGAAGATATCAAAGAAAAACTAGAACCCTTTGGTGTAGAAATAATAGTTGAAACTACAAAAACCTACAGCATTAAAGAACACCTAAAAGCTATAGATAAACTTGTAAAAAAAGATGTTAAAGGCATATCAATGATATCTTACGACAATAAAGAATGTAACGAATCAATAAATAGACTTAAAGAAAAAGGTATTGAAGTAGTTACCTTTGTTAGCGATTCTCCTAATTCTAAAAGATTGACTTTTATAGGAGAAGATAGTATAAAGGCTGGTAAAATAGCTGGCAAACTCATGGGATTATACTTACAGGGAAAGGGAAATGTAGTTATAATCGGTATACATAAAATTTTAAGTTGTATGAATGATAGAATAAAGGGCTTTAATGAATCTATACAAAAGTTTAAGGATATTAAAATATTAGAAGTTATAGATAACAGTGAGTTAGAGGACGGAGAAGAAGGACAATATAGAAAAGAAATAGAAAAATCTATTTATGATATTTTAAAAAAACATAAAAAAGTAGATGGTATCTACGTAACTAACAGCTTTACGGGAAGTGTAGGTAAAATACTAGAAAAAAACAGCTCTTTTAAAAATATAGTTCTAATAGGTCACGAAAATACTGATGAGATTAGGGAGTTAATTAAAAAAGATGTTGTAAAGGCTACGGTATATCAGCAGCAGTATGAAGAAATAGTAAAAAGTATAGAAATTCTTTATAAAAAATTTACCGAGGAAGATGAATATTATCCTAAAGTACAGTATATAGATTTAGGAATTTTAATAAAAGAAAAACTTTAAAAAATAAATAAAGAAAAATCTCTAAATTAAACTAATTTTCAAGTAATTTAGAGATTTTTCTTTATGTACAAGCTTTTTGTGTTATAATTTTACAAGGTGATAAAATGAAATTTTTACCAATAAATAAATCAGATATGAAAAATAGAAATTGGACACAACTTGACTTTGTAATTGTATCCGGTGATGCTTATGTAGACCACCCTTCTTTTGGTACGGCTATCATCAGCAGACTATTAGAAAGATACGGATATAAAGTGGGAATAATTCCTCAACCAGACTGGAATAATTTGGAAGAGTTTAAAAAAATGGGCAAACCTAAACTTGCTTTTCTTGTAACTTCGGGAAATATAGATTCTATGGTAAATCATTATACTGTCTTTAAGAAAAGAAGAAAAAAAGATATGTATTCACCAGAGGAAAAAGCTGGATTGAGACCTGACAGAGCTGTAATAGTTTACGGCAATAAAATTAGAGAAGCTTATAAAGATATACCTATAATAATAGGTGGAATAGAGAGCAGTTTAAGAAGATTTGCTCACTATGACTACTGGTCTAACAGTATAAGAAGATCTATTCTTTTAGACTCAGCAGCGGATTTGCTTGTATATGGAATGGGAGAAAAATCCATAATCTCTATAGCAGAATCTTTAGAGTCCGGGATACCTATAGAAGAAATAACATACATTGATGGTACAGTATTTAGAACAAAAAACTTAGATAGATTATATAAATATAAAATCCTACCTTCATATAAAGAAATTACTGAATCAAAGGAAAAATATGCTGAAAGTTTCATGATGCAGTACAAAAATACAGATAGTATAAATGGTGAAATTTTGGTAGAAGACTATGGCGACGTATATGTGGTTGCTAATAAACCATCAGAACCTTTAGATGTAATAGAACTAGATGACATTTATAACTTAGATTATACTAGGACATATCATCCTATTTATGAAAAATTTGGTGGAATATCAGCATTAAAAGAAGTTGAATTTAGTATAACTGCCAATAGAGGATGTTATGGAAATTGTTCCTTTTGTGCGCTAACCTTCCATCAAGGGAGAGTTATACAGAAAAGAAGTAAAGAATCTATAATTAAAGAAGCTAGAATACTTACAAAATCAAGGAGATTTAAGGGTTATATTACTGATGTTGGGGGACCTACGGCTAATTTTAGGGAAAAAGCTTGTGAAAAGCAGATAAAACATGGGGTATGCAAGAATAAAGAATGTATTAACCCGAAATGCAGAAACTTAAATGTTACTCATAAAGAATATCTTGAAATACTAAGAGAGATAAGAGAATTAAAAGATGTTAAGAAGGTTTTTGTAAGATCAGGTATAAGATACGATTATTTAATGTATGATAAAAATGATGAATTTTTTAGAGAATTATGCAAATATCATGTAAGTGGACAACTTAGAACAGCACCTGAACATGCTTCAGATAGGGTTTTGAAATTAATGAACAAACCAAGTATAAGCTTGTATAAGGAATTTGAAGAGAAATTTTATAAAATAAATAAAGAGATAAATAAAGAACAGTATGCTGTACCCTATTTCATATCAAGTCATCCTGGATCTACTGTAAAAGATGCTATAGAATTAGCTGAGTATATAAGAGATTTAGGATATATTCCAGAGCAAGTACAGGATTTTTATCCTACACCGGGAACCTTATCGACCTGTATGTACTATACAGGATTAGACCCTCGTACTATGAAAAAGATTCACATACCAAATTCTTTTCATGAAAAAAGATTGCAAAGAGCCTTACTGCAGTACAATAAGCCTTACAACTACAAGTATGTGAAAGAAGCATTAATATCCGAAGGAAGATATGATTTAATAGGTAATTCTAAAAAAGCCTTAATTAAAAATTAATGTATTTTAAATTGCAAAAGATTGCATATTAAGATAATATTAAAGTAAGTAAAAAATTAGGAGAATATTTATGGCAAGAAAAAGAAAATCACTTAAATTTTTAAATATATTGTTTATAATCCTAGGAGTGATACTTATAGCCTGGGGTGTAAATTTTTTTCTTGGTGACAGAAACCAAGCAGAAGGTGAAGAAGAAATAGAGGAGCCTTCAAATATTGTTGAGGAAATACCTGAAGATCAAGAAGACCAAGAAGATCAAGAACAGCAAGAAAAAACTGAAAAAGAAATCAAATCGGTAAAAATATCTGCTGCAGGAGATATTATGTTTCACATGAGTCAAATAAATGGAGGTTACGACGAAAATACAGATACTTATAATTTCAAACCTTTTTTTGAAGAAATCAAACTCTTTATAGAAGAAGCTGACATCTCTATAGCAAACTTTGAAGGGACTACTGCAGGATTAGAAAATGGGAATGTCTATAAAGCTTGGCCCGTTTTTAACGTGCCTGATGAAACATTAGATGCAGTTAAATATGCTGGTTTTGATATTTTATCTACTGTAAATAACCACAGTATTGATATGGGTAAAGATGGTATAATAAGGACTATAGAACAGATAGAAAAAAGAAATATGATGAAAGTTGGAACTAGAATAAGTCCTGATGAAGAAAGAGTTCTTATTATTGAAGAAAATGATATAAAGATTGCAGTAATTGCATATACCTACGGATGTAATGGATTAGAACAGTATTTAACTCCGGAAGAACTTGATTACATGGTTAATATTATAGATGAAGAAAAAATAAATGAAGACATAATTTACTCGAAAGAAAATGATGCTGATTTTATTATAGCTTTTATGCATTGGGGTGGGGAATACCAAAGAGATCCTTCACTTCCACAAAAAGATTTAGCTGATAAAATGTTATCGATGGGTGTAGATGTAATACTAGGTAGTCACCCTCATGTAATACAAGATTCTAAAACCCTAGAATATGATGGTGAAAAGAAATTTATAGCTTATTCTATGGGTAATTTCATATCAAATCAGAGATACGAAACCTTAGCTCATGAATATCCAAATCTAAACATGTACTATACTGAAGATGGAGTGATAGTGAATTTAGAGCTGGAAAAAGATTTTGAAACTGAAGAAGCCTACATAAAAAACATAGACTTTGTTCCTACGTGGGTGAATAGGATAAAGGTTGATGGTAGATATGATTACGATATACTTCCTATAAGAAACTATTTAGAAAATAATGAAGTGTCTGCAGAATTAAAAGAAAGAATGGAAAATTCTTACACTAACACAATGAACAAAATGAACACAAATCTAAATTAATCTGGATGTGATACTATTGGAATACTTAAGAACAACACTTTCTAATATTAGAATAGTAGATTTACTTGAAATAGCAATTGTTGCTTTTGCTTATTACAAAGGGTACATGCTTATTAGAGAAACTAGGGCTAAACAACTCCTTAAAGGAATTATTATGATAGTAATTATAACTAGATTATCTAGTGCCCTTAAATTCTATACTATAAGCTGGATACTTAGTAATACATTGCAAGTAGGATTAATTGCTATAGTTATTGTATTTCAACCGGAGCTTAGAAAAGCTCTAGAATATATAGGGAGAACTACATTTTTCTCTTTTAATTTTTTAGAGAGCTCTGAAAAAACAACTGAAAAAATCATTGAAGAAATAATAAAAGCCTGTGCTGCTTTATCAAATCAAAGTATAGGCGCCCTTATAGTTTTTGAATTAAAAACAGGTTTGAATGAATATATAGAATCGGGAGTAAGGATTGATGGAGACATTTCCAACAGTTTGTTGATAAATATTTTTATACCCAACACACCTCTCCATGATGGTGCTGTAATTATAAAAGACCAAAAAATAAAGGCCGCAAGCTGCTTTCTTCCATTAACTGACAACACCAGATTAAGCCAAGATGTAGGGACTAGACACAGAGCGGCGATAGGGATTACAGAAAAATCTGATAGTATAGCCGTTGTTATATCGGAAGAAAAGGGATTTATATCTTATTCATCCGACGGTAGGTTATATAGAGATATCAATATTGAAGAATTAAGAGAGCTTCTAAAAGACATATATAAAACCGAAGAAAAAGGTAAATTGATTGAAAAGTGGAGGCATAAAAATGAACAACAATAAAGATAAGGCACTAATAATTGTAATATCTCTAATTGCAGCTTTGCTTTCCTGGTTTTATGTAGTAACAGAAAGAAATCCAGAGACCACACAAGGTATTTCAGATGTTGAAATTGAAATAAGAAATGAAAATGAGCTTAATTCCGGTGGACTAGTTGTATCAAATATAGATACGACTACAGTAGACGTAAGCATCAGAGGACTGAGAAATGAAGTAATAAATATTAACAACACGGATATCAATGCCTATGTAGATGTTGTCGGTTACAGCGAAGGAAGCAATAAAGTACCCATTGAGATAAATCTTCCGGAAAATGTTGAGCTAGTTGATTATAATCCAAAACAAGTACTATGTGATTTTGAAGCAGTAATTAATAAGTCTATAGACCTGGAAATTGATATAAACGGCAATGAAGCTTCTGGATATTACGCTTTACAACCGGATAGCAGTGTAAATACTGTAATTGTAAAAGGGCCACGAAGTGTACTAAATTCTATAGAGAAGGCGGTAGTATTTCTTGATATTACTCAAGCTTCAGAAACTATAAGTAAAAGAATACCAATAAATGTGTATAATGATAAAGGTATTGAATTAGACCTTGAGATCAATCCATCCATTGCAGAAGTAACAGTTCCTATATACCCTATAAAAGAAGTCGAAGTAAATATACCTACTAATGGAGAAGTGATGGAAGGTTATCAAGTAAAAAATATTACTGTAGAACCTAAAACAGTACTTATAGCTGGTAGAAGTGAGATAATAAATGACATAAATCAGATTCGATGTGAGCCTATATCAATAGAGGGAGCTACAGAAAATATATATTCACCGGCTGAATTTATTGAGGGTAACTACTATATAATTGAAAGTGTAAACCCGAGAATCGAAATTGAAATTGAAGAGATACTTACCAAAGAAATAACTTATAATATTGATGATATTGAATCGATAAATATTCCTGAAGAATTCTCTATAGATACAATTGAAATACCGGAAGAATCCATTACTCTTACAGTTGAAGGATTTGCCAGTATAATAGAAGAATTGACAAAGGAAGACTTAAGAATCACAGCTGATTTGACTGAAGGAAATGAAGGTGCTAATAATATTCAGCTTCAGATTGAGACAGATGTTGAGGTTGAGAATTATCAAATTAATCCTGAAGAGATAACTGTAAACCTGATTTTAAATGAAGATGCAAATGATAATAATTTAGAAGAAGAAACTGAAAACCAATAATATGTAGGTGTTTTATGAAAAAAGAACTGGAAACTTTTTTAGCCTCAACTCAAGATGGAGTAATTTCCATAGATAAAAATTGTAAAATAAATCTAATAAACAAAAAGGCAGCGGAGTTAATAGGTGTAAAAAGAGAAGAAGCTATTAATAAAGACATTAATAAAGTTGTCAAAGATACGAGACTGCCTCATGTTTTAAAAACAGGTAAGCATGAACTTGATTGGCAGCAAAAATTGGGAAAATATCAAATTATAACAAGTAGAATCCCTTTAAAGGACAATAACGGTAAGATAATTGGTGCTATAGCTGTTTTTAGAAATATAACTGATGTAGTGAATTTAGACAAGCAGTTAAATAATTTAAATGAATATAAAAGCTTGCTGCAAGCTGTTTTTTCTGCTGTACAAGATGCAATAAGCGTAGTAGATACAAAAGGCTATCATATTATGGTTAATCCAGCCTATACAAAAGTTACAGGTATTTCAGCAGAAGAAATCATGGGTAAATATGCGAATTACGATCTTAAAGAAGGCGACAGCCTTCATATAAAGGTTTTAAAAACAAAAAAACCTGTGAAAAACACAAAGATAGTAACTAAACCCAGCGGTAAAGTAGTTATAGCTCAGGCAGCACCTATCCTTGTAGATAATAAGCTTAAAGGAAGTGTTGCTGTTCTTCACGATATTACAGAAATTAGAAATTTAACAAAAGAATTATCTGAAGCTCAGAAAAGAATACGTGAACTTTCTGCAAAGTATTCTTTTGATGATATAGTTGGTAAATGTAAAAATATAATTGAAGCTAAAGAACAGTTGATTAAAGCAGCAAATGTTCCGGCGACAGTCTTGTTAAAAGGAGAAAGTGGAACAGGGAAGGAACTATTTGCCCATGCTATACATAATGAAGGAACTAGAAAAGAAAATCAGTTTGTAAGAGTTAACTGTGCTGCTCTATCAGAAACCCTACTGGAAAGCGAATTATTCGGTTATGAAGAAGGTGCTTTTACAGGGGCAAAAAAAGGTGGAAAAAAAGGACTGTTTGAAGAAGCCAATAATGGAACTATATTTTTAGATGAAATATCAGAAATAAGTTCTAATACCCAAGTTAAATTACTTAGAGTACTGCAGGAAAAAGAAATTACTAGAGTAGGCGGAGTTAAGCCTATACATGTTAATGTTAGAGTAGTGGCAGCAACAAACGAAGACCTATATAAACTAGTAAAAGAAGGTAATTTTAGAGAGGATTTATACTACAGGCTTAATGTTTTTCCTATACAAATACCACCATTAAGAGAAAGAAAAAAAGATATAGACTTTTTGGTTAAAAAATTTATTAATAAATACAATATTGAATACGGAAGAAATGTCAATAGGATTGACATTAGAGCCTTAAATATACTAAAGCAATATGATTGGCCTGGTAATGTAAGAGAATTAGAAAATGTCATTGGTAGAGCCATGATAAATATGAGCTTTAATGAGGTCGAAATAAATGATAGCCATATCCCGATATTATTCTCAGAACTAAATAATACTAACAATGAAATAATTGATAAAAAAAGCGAATATAAAAGTTTAAGCCAAGCTTTGGAGAATTATGAAAAAAAGTATATAGAAAAAATTTATTATCAAGAAGACAAAAATAAAACTAAAACAGCCGAAAAATTAAATATTTCTATAAGAAGTTTATACTATAAATTTAGTAGATACGGAATAGAATAGTGCAAAAAATTGCAAAACAACAAGATAAATGAAAAATATTGCATGCAATAACATGCAAAAATAAACTTATCAATTAACAAAACTCCTGAAACCCCCTGACAGCCTACAATGGTTGGTAGGGGGTTTTTGGCATGTAAATTGCAACTTAATTATATTGAGAGAAATTAGGAAGGAGTGAGTAAATGAAGCAGTTAGTAATCAATCCAGGTTCGACCTCAACAAAAATTGGAATTTTTGAAAATCTAGATTTAATTTTCGAAAAAACTCTAAGACATTCAGAAAAAGATTTAGGCAATTATAAAAACATAATAGAACAGCTAGATTTTAGAAAAGATATAATTGAAGAAGCAGTAGAAGAATTAGGAATTTCAAAGAATGAATTGGATGCAGTAGTTGGAAGAGGCGGACTTTTAAAACCCATGGAAGGTGGAACTTACAAGATTAATAAGAAAATGCTTGATGACCTGCAGGAAGCGAAAATGGGAGAGCACGCGTCTAACTTAGGAGCAATGCTGGCCTATGAAATTAGCTCTGAGATAGGAGTTCCGGGATTTATAGTCGATCCGGTAGTAGTAGATGAAATGGAAGAATTATCTAGAATATCCGGACATCCAAGATTTGAAAGACTAAGTATATTTCATGCATTAAATCAAAAAGCTGTAGCTAGAAAAGCAGCTAATGAGTTAGATAAAAAATATGAAGATGTTAATTTAATAGTAGCTCATCTTGGGGGAGGTATTTCCGTAGGAATACATAAAAAAGGAAAGGTAATTGACGTAAACAATGCTTTAAATGGAGAAGGACCTTTTTCTCCTGAAAGATCAGGCACACTTCCAGCAGGAGCTTTGGTTAAACTATGTTTCTCCGGGCAAATCACAGAAAAAGAAGTAAATAAGATGCTTAAAGGAAATGGTGGTTTAATTGCATACCTAGGTACAAATAATGCAAAAAAAGTAAGTGAAATGTGTGAAGAAGGCGATAAGAATGCTCAAGTAATTTATGAAGCTATGGCTTATCAAGTAGCTAAAGAGATTGGAGCTGGAGCAGCAGTACTAGAAGGTAAAGTAGATGGGATTGTATTGACAGGCGGTATTGCCTACGATGAAAAGTTTATTAATTGGATAAAGAAGAGAGTTGATTTTATATCAAAAGTATTTATTTATCCTGGCGAAGATGAATTGGTAGCTCTTGCTGAAGGTGGCTTAAGAGTATTGAAAGAAGAAGAAATACCTAAAGAATACGAGTAGGTGTAATGATGGACAAAAACTTAACTATAATAGTTGGACATTATGGTAGCGGGAAAACTGAATTTGCTGTTAATTATGCAGTAAAATCAAAAGAAGATAATCCTAAAGTAAACTTAATAGACTTAGATATTATAAACCCATATTTTAGGAGTAGAGAACGAAGAAATGAATTAAAAGAATTGGGTGTAAATGTAATTGAAAGTTCTATAAAAAATAAGAATCTCGACTTACCAGCCCTCTCGCCTGCTATTAATGGGGCAATAAATGAAAAAGGTTCAAAAACAATAATAGACGCTG
>DPPH01000200.1 GCA_003539375.1 Clostridiales bacterium | reverse complement strand
AAACAATAACATAGCTGTTAAAGTAATTTTTTTAATCATTAGTTTCTACCTCTTCCTCTTTTATAATCTCAATATTATCAACATTTTTAGCCATGTTTTCTAATTTATTAATAAGCAAACTACTTTTCTTTCCCCGTAAGTAGAAAGTTTTTTTATCGTCGGATCTATCGATTATTAAGTCTACATTTTTCTCTCTAAATATGCCTTTTATATTGTCTATATCCCTATCATATATCTGCAGTTTCAAATTATAGTGGTCCGCAAAATTTTCCAACACCTTTCTTCCTTCACCGGTTAATGAATCAAAAAAATCATCTTTAACATGGGTTATAACAACATATTCTCTTTGTTTTGATATAGTCATAATTAGTATTAGAGGCATTATAGCACTTCCTACTGCTATTTCTGCTAAAGCCACGTCCGGAGCTTTATTTAAGAAAAAAAGTATGGCTATAAACAAGGAAGATACAGAAAAAAGTATCGCAATAACTGTATTGTTTTTACTGGCAACTAAAGCTACCGTTATTATAATAAGAAGTATCTGAAAAAAATTAGCAAGAGTTACAATTTCCATCCTTTTACCTCCTTCTGATTTACAGGTACTTCGTTTAAATAAGCAGACCTAACTATGATGTGATTGCTAATAGGACTAGTTACCAATAAAAACACTAAGATCAGTAGAAGTTTTATTGTATATTCACTTATTCCAGTATAGAAAACTAAGGCAATCATAACTGTAATTGATGCTACAGTATCTATTTTACTGCTTGTCAATAATCTGGAGTACATATTGGAAAATCTAAAAATACCTAAAACACCAAAGAATATATATATCCATGAAACAACTAATAATATCTTTCCTATCATTTAGATCTACCCCCTGCTAAAATAAATTTTGCAAATAAAGTTATGGTTAAAAAACCTATGATACCAGCTGATAAGGAAATATCTAGAAGCACAGGTCTTTCTGTATAAACAGCGTATAATGCAATCAGCAAAATAGTTTTTGCAGAAACTAAATTAAGGGCAAGCAACCTATCCCAGGTTGTAGGACCTAATATTAGTCTTATTAATGAAAACAGCATAGCCCCAGCTAAAAAAAACATTGTAATAATTATAAACATTTTGTTCATCCTTTCAAAAAGTAACTTTCAAAATTTTCTCGTATTTCTTTTTTTACAGTTTCCGGACCCTCTTTACAATCTTTTAGAGATAAAACTGTTAATTTGTTACCATCTGCATTCACAGTTATTGTTCCCGGAGTTAAGGTTATAGAATTTGATATTATAGCAATTATTAAAGGATCCTTAACTCTCAACTCAATCTCCGTAATAAAGGGTTGACAGTCTTTTTTAATTATTCTTTTAATATAACTAAAAGAAGACACATAAATTTCTTTTATCAAATTAAAAGTATAGGGAATCATTATTTTAATATTAATTCTCTTAAATATAAACCCTCTGTAATTATATAATATACCTTCGGAAAACTTAGTTACAAAAAGACATATTAAAACTCCTGCTATTAAATTTAGAGGTCTTAAGGTCATGTTTAATAGTAACCAAAAGGTCATTAATGCTATGAAAAGTTTATAGTTGTTCTTAAATCTTCTCATCTCTACCTCTTTTCCCTGTGCATTATTATTTCGAGTTCGTCGTCATTTAAATATCTTATCTCAGCTTTATCAATTAAACTTCCAATAATATAAAGGTTATCTCTACTTCTTCCTTTACCGAGAAGTTCCCAGTAGTAGCCTTCTACTTCTCCTACATTATCAGAGTTTAATGTTTTATTTAATTTCTCAATTATTTCGTTACTAATATCTGTATGGGATATAGACATTTTAATTATGTATTTATCTTCCTTTTCTTCCTCATGAATACAAATATCTTTGCCTCCTAGCTCTAGCAAAAGATTTGTAACCTCAAGTATTATTGCATTAATTTTATCTTTTTCTTTTCTCATTTCAAATCCTCCTATTATTTAACTACCATTTCCATATCATCATTATAAAAATATATAATATTAATAAATAATTTGATGTACTAAAAGAAATATTAGTGTGTCTTAATACCTTAATAAATTTGTAATCTTTTTCAATAATTAGCTTGTATAAAATAAATCCTACAAATACATAAATTAAGTATTCTACTATGCTAGTTAAATTCATAGGATGAACAAAGGAAACATCTACATTAAAAATACTCCAAACTATTGGTGTAAAAAATATTCCCATTATCACACATAAAAATGCTGGAATAGCTAAAGATATTTTAACACTAATAATTTTTTCTTTTTTTGCTGCTTTTATCTCTTTACTGTATTCACTATCCTTAAAAAATATTTGAGACATTTTTATGAAAGATATTATAGTGCCTAAATTTATAAGTTTAAGAGAATATTCGGCAAATAAATTGCCCTTTAAGCCATATTTTATTATAGACTTACTCACATACCCGTTAAACATAGGGGCTCCAGTAATTGATAACATACCTATTATCATGAAAATTGATATCAAAGGCATTTTTTTAAATACTCCTCTTATATCCGTTACCCTCCTTTTATTATACTTAGATATAATAACTCCTGCTCCTAAGAAAAGAAGTGATTTAAAGAAAGCATGATTAAATATATGTAGCAATCCACCTATAGCTTTTGATTGGTCAATTGCATTCAACCCCATCATCATTATCCCAACCTGAGATACAGTATGGAAGGCTAATATTTGTTTTATATCTTTTTGACTTAAAGCAAATAATACACCTGCTAATGCAGTAAATATACCAAGGACAAGGAAAAAATTACCTAAACTTACATTAGTATACATCTGGTTGATTCTAATAAAAACATATATACCAGCTTTCACAAGCAATCCAGATAATAAAGCAGATATAGATGATGGTGCTGCACTATGAGCCTTTGGAAGCCAGTTGAAAACTGGGAAAAAGGCTGATTTTACACCAACTGCAGCCATAATAAAAATATAACTTACAGTTAAAAATTTTACATTTTCTATTAATGATAACTTTTCCCTTAATAGATCTATATTTAAGGTGCCTGTTAAATTATATATCATAACCATACCGAGCAAGTAAAATAGTATACCTACACTATTAAAAAGCAGATAATAAAGTCCTGCTCTTACAGAAAATCCATCCTTTTTATAAAGTATAAGAATAGTAGATACTATAGTAATAAGTTCAACAAAAACAAATAAGTTAAATATGTCATTTGTTTGAAGCATGCCGAGGTATACTCCTTCTAAAAACATTAGTAAAAACATAAACTTTGAATCTTGACCTCGAATTTTCCAACAGTATAGTATAGTTGACCACCACATAATAATAGTTAGGACAATAAATGCAAAAGATAAATTGTCGTTTTTTAATACAATACCAACTGTTTCATTCCAATGACCTAAGTTTAAGTAAACAGCATCTTTAAATCCATCGCTGATGTTATAAAAATAAATTGCAAGAAAAGTCAGTATCCCCTGACTAAAAAACACGATATAATTTCCATATTTGTTGTG